>JAEZBP010000719.1 GCA_023427125.1 Pseudomonadota bacterium
CGCCCGCGAGCGCGCGCGTCGGGCCGAGCGCGCCCGCGCAGCATGGGCCGGCGCCCGCGAGGCTCGACTGTAGGGTGATGGACTGCGCCGGGGTGCTGCCCGGCGCCGTTCGCTTCGTGCGCGAGGAGGGGCACGCCTTCGACACCGGCTACGCCGAGGACGGGTCGGTGGTCGGGTGGGTCGCCCTCTCCCACGAGCTGGTCGACATGCCGGCGTACTCGGGCCGCCCGGTGATCGTGCTCTTCGGCCTCTCGCCGGACGCGACGATCACCGGCTCGCGCGTCGCCCACCACGCCGAGCCGATCCTCCTGGCCGGGATCCCGGAGTCGGCGCTGAGCGACTTCGTCGCCTTCTACCAGGGCCGTCGCGCGACCGAGCGCATCTCGGTGGGCAGCGCCTCGGGGACGGACGTCGCGTCGGTCGACGTGATCAGCGGCGCGACCGTCACGGCCCTCGCGGCCAACCGCACGATCCTCGACGCGGGCCGCGCGCTCGGCGTCTCGGTCGGGATCATCGACGCGAGCGCGGCCCGCAGCGGCCGCTTCGTCGCGGACGGCGAGCCATGGAGCTGGGAGCGCCTCGAGCGTGAGGGCGTCTTCGGGCGGCTGACCGTGACGCACGCCCAGATGGGCTTGCGGGAGCGCGACGAGCCCTTCGTGGATCTCTGGTTCACCATCGCCGACGCTCCGGCGATCGGCGGCGCGCTCCTGCCGGCCGGCGACTACGACCACCTGCTCGGCCAGCTCGAGCCGGGCGAGCACATCGTCGTCGTCCTCGGGCTGGGCACGAGCTCCTTCAAGGGCTCGGCGTTCGTCCGCGGCGGGATCTTCGATCGCGTTCGCCTCCAGCAGGGCCTCTCCCAGATCCAATTCCGCGACACCGACTACACCAACGTGAGTCGGCTGCCGGCGGCCGGCGCCCCCCGCTTCCGAGAGGGCGCGGCGTTCATCACCCGCGGCGGCTCGCTCGATCCCGGCCAGCCCTTCGAGCTCGTCTTCCTCGGCAGCCACCACACGGGCGCGGGCGGCGTCGCCCGGGAGTTCCACTCGTTCGAGGCCACGCACCAGCTCCCGGCGAGCGTCTACCAGCTCGACGAGCCGGAGCTCACCGTCTGGCAGCAAGCGTGGGCGCGGCGCGGCGTGGACGTGGTGCTGCTCACGATCTGGCTCGCGATCGTGATCGTCGTCTTTTCGCTCCGGCGGTTCACGTTCCGAAACGCGAAGGTGCTCGCGGTCCTGCACGTCTCGAGCATGGTGGTGAGCCTCGGCTTCGTCGGCTTCTACCTTCGCGCGCAGCCGTCGGTGACCCAGATCCTCACGCTCTTCGACGTGGTTCTCAAAGGCGGAGATCCGACGCTCTTCCTCGTCGAGCCGCTCCTCTTCGTCAGCTGGATCTTCATCGCCATCGTGTCGCTGGTGTGGGGGCGCGGGGTGTTCTGCGGGTGGGTGTGTCCCTACGGCGCGCTGAGCGAGCTGAGCCGGAAGCTCGTGGATCGCCTGAAGATCCCCCGCTACGAGCTGCCGGCCAAGGTCCACCGCAAGCTGCGCTACCTCCGCTACGCGGTGCTCGTGGCGCTGGTGGTCTCTTTCCTCGTCTCGCCGGTCACCGGCGAGCGGTGGGCGGAGATCGAGCCCTTCAAGAGCACGTTCCTCGTGCCCTTCTGGGGCCGTGAGTGGTTCTTCGCCGGGTGGTGGGTGCTGCTCTTCGTGGCCTCGCTCGGCATGTATCGACCGTTCTGCCGCTACATCTGTCCGATGGGCGCGGGCCTCGCGATCTTCGGCAGCTTTCGGCTCTCCGGGCCCTACCGCCGCGCGCACTGCGGGACGTGCAAGATCTGCGAGAAGGGGTGCGAGCCCATGGCGATCGAGCCGGACGGCACGATCGATCCGCGCGAGTGCTTGAACTGCATGGAGTGCGAGCAGACCTATCGGGATCGCGATCGCTGCCCGCCGCTCATCGGGATCGATCGCCTCCTCGCCAAGCGAGAGCGCGGGCCGCGCGACGAGGAGAAGCTCGTGACCCTGCGCAAGCAAGAGCGGAAGGTGCCATGGCGCCCCGGGACCTGAGCGGGATCGCGATGGCGATCGCCATCGCGCTGGGCGTCGCTCCCGCGGCGCGGGCGGAGGTGCTCCGGCCGTCGGAGGGAGAGGGCCTCGCGGAGGCGGTCGCACGCGCGGAGGACGGTGACGTCGTGCTGGTGCCTCCGGGCGTGTGGCGCGGTCCGATCCGCGTCGAGCGGGCGATCACGCTCCGCGGCGCCGGTGGCGTGATCGACGGCGGAGGCCGCGGGCAGGTGATCGTCGTGACCGCCGCGGGCGCGACGCTGGAGGATCTCGAGGTCCGCGGGAGCGGTGCCGACCTCGGCACACCCGACGCGTGCGTGTGGACGGCACCGAGCGCCACCGGGGTCGTGGTCACGCGGGGGCGCTTCACCGACTGCGCGTTCGGCATCTACGTGCAGCGCTCCGACCGGGCCCGCATCGAGGGCAACACGGTGATGGGCCGCCACGAGGTGCGCGAGGCCGATCGCGGCAACGGCATCCACTTTCACGACGCGTCGTTCGTGACCATCCGCGGCAACACCGTGCGCGGCGCGCGCGACGGGCTCTTCATCGGCGCCACCGACGACAGCCTCATCGAGGACAACCACGTCGCGCACACGCGCTACGGCGTCCACTACATGTGGTCGCACCGCAACGTGATCCGCCGGAACGTCGTCGAGGACAGCCTCGTCGGCTTCGCGCTGATGCAGAGCCATGAGCTCTCGGTCGAGGAGAACACCGCGTCGCGCAACCGCCGCACCGGCATGCTCTTCCGTGACGGGAAGGACTGCCGGGTGCGCCGGAACCGGGTGCTCGAGAACGGTCAGGGCCTCTTCGTCTACAACTCGCTGCGCGAGCGCTTCGAGGAGAACCTCGTCAGGCACAACGACGTGGGCGCGAAGCTCTGGGGAGCGCTCATGGTCGACGGCGTCTTCACCGGCAACGCCTTCATCGGCAACGGACGGCAGCTCTCGTACGTCGGCCGGCGCGACCTCGTCTTCGGGGAGGGCCAGGCCGGCAACCACTTCAGCGACTACCTCGGCTGGGACCAAGACGGCGACGGAACCGGCGATCGCCCCTATCGCGTCGACGGGCTCGGCGCGGCGCTGATCGAGCGACACCCGAGCGCGGTGCTCTTGCTGCGCAGCCCCGCCCTCGAGCTGCTCTCCCACCTCGAGCAGCGCATGCCGGTGTTCCGCACGTTCACTGTGATCGATCGCGCGCCGCAGGTGGCGACGACCCTCGGTCGTTGATCCCGGGCAACTCGCGCGCGGCCTCGTGACATCACTTTCTCGCGAGCACCCGGAACAGTCGATGAAGACGCTCTCGCTCCACGACGTGGCGGTACGGTTCGGCGCGGTCCGCGCCCTCGAGGGGCTCAGCCTCTCGGCCGAGGCCGGGAGCGTGCTCATGCTCGCGGGGCCCAATGGCGCGGGCAAGTCGACCCTGATCCGGGTGCTGCTCGGTCTGGTGGCGCCGCAGCGGGGCGTCATCGCGATCGACGGCGCGCCGGCCCGCGTGGATCGCGCCATGCGCGCGCGCATCGGCTACCTGCCGGAGTCGGTCGCGTTCGGCGACTCGCTCAGCGGCCGTGAGGTGGTCTCGTTCTTCGCGAGCGCCCGTGGGGTGCCGCGCGCTCGAGTCTCTGCGGTGCTCGAGCGGGTCGGGCTCACGGACGCCTCCCGCCGCGCGGTGCGAGGCTACTCGCGCGGGATGCGCCAGCGCCTCGGGCTCGCGGTCGCGTTGGTCGCTTCGCCCGAGATCCTCGTGCTCGACGAGCCGACCGGCGGACTCGATCAGGACGCGCTGGTGCTGCTCTGGTCGGTGCTCGACGAGTGGCGCGCGGCCGGTCGCATCGTGCTGCTCGCGAGCCACGAGATCGCGCTGCTCGAGCGGCGCGTGGATCGGCTCGCGCTCCTGGCCTCGGGGC
>JAEZBP010000736.1 GCA_023427125.1 Pseudomonadota bacterium
TGGCGCGCGTGGAGCGGATCATCTTGGCGCTGGCGCAGGGTCCGCAGCTCGACACCGCGATCCAGCGAGCGATCGCGCTGGCCCGCGCGCACGGCGCCGAGCTCTCGGCGGTGGCGCTGATCGACACCCCTCTGCTCGAGAACGTCGGCCCCGTTCCGATGGGCGCGAGCTGGTACGCGACGCAGATGCGCATGAGGCGCCTCGGCGACGCGCGGCAGGCCGCCGCAGCCGCGATCCAGCGCTTCGAGACCGCGGCGGCCGCGGAGCGGAGCGGATCGGTGCGGATCGGATCGCTGCGGCTCGAGGAGGGATCCCCCGCGGCGCTCCTCCGGGAGCTCGCCGCCGAGGGGTGGCTGGTGGTCATGGCCGACGGCGGGTGGTTCGATCAGGGGGTGCTAGGGTTCGGCGAGGTCGAGCGCCGCCTCGCGCGGATCGGCGCTCGCACGGTCCACGTGCTCCACTGAGAGAACATGTTCTCGTGGCTCCGACGACTGCCGATGACCGTGCGGCTGCCGCTCACGGTAGCCGCGATGATCTTCGTTGCCGCGATCGGGACGACGCAGCTCGCGATCCAGAGCGTCTCTCGGCAGTTCGAGCAGCAGGTCGAGCGCCTCGGGAACGTGTACCTGGACGGCCTGTCGGCGGCGCTGCTCCGCGCGCTGCGCGAGGGCGACGAGGGGAGCATCGAAGGAGCGCTCGAGGCCGCGCTCTCGGTGCACGAGGGGATGGTGGATCGACGGCTCCTCCTCCTCGCGCCGGATCGAGCGCTCGTGGCCCGCGCCGATCGCGTGGGGCTCCGCATCGTGCCGCCGCCCGCCGGCGTCGGCGTGGGCCGGCGCGGCATGCACGTCGACTACGAGGACGCGAGCGTGTGGATCTGGAGGGTGCTCGACGATCCGCTCGCGGGGGCCGCGCGCGGGACGGTGGTCGCCAACCTCGACATCCATGACTTCCTCGAGGAGCGGCGGGCGCTGCGTCGATCCCTCGCCCTGCTCGACGTGCTCGTGAGCGGCGTCTGCGCGCTCCTCGGCTTCGCCGTCGCGCGCCGCCTGCACCGGCCGGTCGCGCTCCTCGCCCAGCACGTCGAGGCGTCGGCGGGCCGCGAGCCTCGCCCCATCGCGGAAGGTCAGATCCCGCGCGACGATCCCGAGATCGCGCGGCTGGTCGACGCGCTCAACGCGATGGCTGACGGAACGCGGGAGCGCGAGGCGATGCTGGCGCAGCTGGCCGATCAGGAGCGGGAGGCGGTGCTCGGCCGCGTGGCGGCGACGCTCGCCCACGAGGTGCGCAACCCGCTGGCCGGGATCCTGACGGCCATCCGCACGCTGCGCCGCTTCGGCGACCGAGCGGACGCGCGCGCCGAGGCCCTCGACTTCGTGGAGCGCGGCGTGCTGGATCTGCAGGGCGTCGTCGACGCCACGCTGGAGACCCATCGGCCGGTGGAGCCGCGGCGCCTCCTGAGCCCCCGCGACCTGCGCGACGTGTGCCTGCTGGTCGAGGCCGAGGCGAAGCGGCGCGGCGTCTCGATCGATCTCGACGTGGATCTGCCTGACGAGCTGGCGATCGCCGCGACCGAGGTCCGCCAGATCCTGCTGAACCTCCTGCTGAACGCGTCGAACGCGAGCGCGCCGGGCGGTCGCGTGACGCTGCGTGGGCGGCAGACCGACGGCGCGCTACGGCTCGAGGTGATCGACCGAGGCCGCGGCCTCTCGCCCGAGCTGGCGAGCGATCTCGCGGCGGGCACGCTCTCGAGCGAGCAGCCCGGCCTCGGCGTGGCGGTCATCGTCCGGCTCGTGGAGCGGCTCGACGGCCGGGTCTCGGTCGACGCCCACCCGGAGAGCGGGACGCACATCACGCTTCAACTGCCGCTGCGCATGGAGCCCGACGCGACATGACCTCCCCCGATACGACCTCCCCGAACATCCTGGTCATCGAGGACGACCGCGTGCTCGGCGGCGCGCTCACCCAGCGGCTGCGGCTCGAGGGCTTCACGGTGCGGTGGGCGCAGACGTGCGCGAGCGCGATGAAGGCGCTCCGCGACGCGCGCCCCGATCTCGTCCTCGCCGACATTCGCCTCCCGGACGGCTCGGGCGAGGAGCTCTATCGGCAGGCGCTCCCTCACCTCGGCGACACGCCGATCCTCTTCGCGACCGCCTTCGCCGAGGTCGAGCAGGCCGTGCGGCTCGTGCAGGCCGGCGCCGACGACTACCTGACCAAGCCCTACGACGTGGACGCGCTGGTCGAGCGCGTGCGGGCGCTCGCCTCCCCGAGGGAGCGCGCCGAGTCGGAGATCGCCGAGCCCTTCGGCCTCTCCGAGGCCACCCGCGCCCTCGCCGCCGACCTCGCCCGCGTGGCGGAGCGCGATCTGCCGGTGCTCCTGCGGGGAGAGACCGGCGTCGGCAAGGAGGTCGCGGCCCGCTTTCTCCATCGCCGCTCGGCGCGCGCGTCGGGCCCGTTCGTGGCCGTGAACTGCGGCGCGGTCGCGCGCGAGCTGATGGAGAGCCAGTTCTTCGGGCACGAGCGGGGCGCCTTCACCGGCGCGCACGGGGCGCACGCCGGGTACTTCGAAGAGGCGGCCGGCGGCACCCTCTTCCTCGACGAGATCGGCGAGCTCGATCCGCGGCTCCAGACCGCGCTCCTGCGCGTGCTCGAGGACGGAACGTTCCGGCGCCTCGGCGGCTCGCGCGACCTGCGCTTCGAGGGCCGCGTCATCGCCGCGACGAACGCCGACCTCGACGAGCGCATCGCGGCGCGCGAGCTGCGCGAGGACCTCTACTTCCGCCTCGCGGTCGTCGAGCTCACGCTGCCGCCGCTGCGCGAGCGACCCGGCGAGATCGACGCGCTGGCTTCGACGCTGCTCACCCGCGCGCTCGAGCGCGGAGGCCCGGCCGGTCTCGAGCTGAGCGACGCCGCGCGCGAGGCGATGCTCGCCCATCGCTGGCCCGGCAACGTCCGCGAGCTGCGCAACCGCATCGAGCGCGCCGTGGCGCTCGCGGCCGGCGATCGCATCGAGCCTCACGATCTCTTTCCGGAGCGGCGCCTCGACGGCCCCTCGCCGCGCTCGCTCGCCGACGCGCGCGAGCAGGCCGAGCTCGACGAGATCGAGCGTGCGCTGCTCCTCTCGAGGGGCCGGGTCGGCGACGCCGCGAAGCGCCTCGGCATCTCTCGAACGACGCTGTGGAAGCGCCGGCGCAAGAGAGACTGAGGGACCCGCTGAGTGCCCGGTCGCGATTCGGCGACGCAGCAGGAGTGAGCGAAGTGCTCCCTCCCCCGTTCGCCCTGAGCGCGCAGCCGCAGGCTGCGTAGTCGAAGGGCGGGTGGCCGCGGCGTCCCCGTTCGTCCTGAGCGCAGTCGAAGGGCTCGGCGCTTCGCGCCGGCTCAGGACGAGCGGTGGAGGGACCTCGCTCCTGAGCGACTCGGCCGCCGGCGTGCTTCGACTACGCCATCGCCTTCGGCGATGGCTCGCTCAGCACGAACGGTCTTGCCCGCGGCGTCGCCGCATCGCGACCGGTCATTTGGGCGAGCGAGCGCGAGAGGGATCACGCGATCGAGAGGAGCGCCTCGAGCGCGGCGGCGTCGAGCGGGGTCGAGGTGTGGGCGCCCGCGAGGATCGACTCGGCCAGGCGGCGCTTGTCGCCGTGGAGCGCGAGGACCTTCTCCTCGATGGTGCCCTCCGCGACCAGCCTCACGATCGTCGTCGGCTTGTCCTGGCCGATGCGGTGCGCGCGGTCGCTCGCCTGATCTTCGGCGGCGGGGTTCCACCAGGGATCCATGTGCACGACGTAGTCGGCGGCGGTGAGGTTGAGGCCGGTGCCCCCGGCCTTCAAGGAGATCAAGAAGACCTGCGCTTCGCCGGCCTGGAAGCGCTCGACGAGGCGCGCGCGCTCGGCCGCCGGGGTGGATCCGTCGAGGTAGAGGCACGTGGCGCCCGCGGCGGTGAGCGCGTCGCGCACGAGCGCGAGGTGGCGGGTGAACTGGCTGAACACCAGCGCGCGATGGCCGCGCGGCAAGATGTCGCCGGTGAGCCGCACGAGCGCGTGGAGCTTCGAGGACTCGAGCCGCGCGTCATCGAGGACGAGCCGCGGGTGACAGGCGAGCTGGCGCAGGCGCGTCAGCTCGGCGAGGACCTGCGCGGTCCGGCCGTTGTCGTCCTTGCGCCGCTTGGCCAGCGCCTTGCGCGCCTCGCGCGCCGCCGCCTCGTAGAGATCCTGCTCGGCCTGCGAGAGCTCGACGCGGTGGACGACCTCGGTGCGCGAGGGCAGCTCGGGGGCCACGTCGCGCTTGGTGCGCCGCAGGATGAAGGGCGAGACGAGCGCGCGCAGCGCGGCCGCGCGATCCTCGTCGGCGTAGCGCTCGATCGGCACCGCGAAGCGCGCGCGAAAGCGCGCCCACCCGCCGAGCAGGCCCGGCGCGATGAGCTGGAAGAGGCTCCAGAGATCGCCGAGCCGGTTCTCGACCGGCGTGCCCGTGAGCGCGACGCGCAGCTCCGCCGACATGCTGGCGACGGCCTTCCACCGCGCGGTGCGCGCGCTCTTCACGAGCTGCGCCTCGTCGACGATCTGCGTCGCGAAGGCGACGCCCTCGAGCCGCTCGCGATCGCGGAGCAGCAGATCGTAGCTCGTCAGCAGCACGTCGCCCGGCCCGAGCGCGGAGAGCGGCTTCGACGCGCCGCGGTGGACGCGCGCCGAGAGCTGAGGCGCGAAGCGCGCGAGCTCGCTCCGCCAGTTGTCGACGACGGAGGTCGGCGCGACGACGAGCGCAGGGCCGAGCGCGCGGCGCGCGTCGAGGAGCGCTATCGCCTGCACGGTCTTGCCGAGGCCCATGTCGTCGGCCAGGCAGACGCCCGGCGCCCAGCGGCTGCGCTCGAGGAGCCAGCTCACGCCCTCGCGCTGGTACGCGCGCAGGCGCGCGCTCCACGCCGGATCGAGCGGCGGCGCCTCCTCGTGGCGCGCTCGCG
>JAEZBP010000738.1 GCA_023427125.1 Pseudomonadota bacterium
CGCGCGGCGGGATCGCCTGCGTGGCGCGGGCGGGGGTGCTCACGTCGACGCGGCCGAGGTGTTGCGCGTCGCACTGCGCCTGCTCGACCGTGGCCTCGCCCACCACCACCTCGTCGCCGCCGGCCCGCTGGGTCGCGGTGCGGCAGCGCTCGCAGATCGTCATGCCGATCTGATAGGGCGCCGTCCCCTCCTCGCGCGCTCCGCCGGCCAGCCCTCCGTTGGCCAGCCCTCCCTTGGCGAGCACAGCGCGGGCGATCGTCGCGACCAGCGTGTCATCGTCGGCGCGCCCGCCGACCTCGGCCGTCACGGCCTTCTTCAGCTCCTGGAAGAGCGCCCACGTGGGTGCGCTGACCTCGAGCGTGATCCGCTTGGGCGCCTCGGCGGTCGGCGGATCGAAGGGCCCGGCGCCCTTGCGGTGCCGCGCGACCATCCGCTCGACGCCGCGCATCGTCTTGCCGGCGGCCGCGTCGATCCACTTCGCCTCCGTCTCCTCGACGGCGACCCGCGAGAGCTCCCGCGCCGCCGACCACGAGAGCGCCCCGGTCCGCAGCGCCTCGGCCAGGAGAGGCAGCTCCTCGAGCGCGAGCGCGACCCGCAGGTGCTCGCTGCTCTTGCGCCGGCTGAACCCGAAGAGCCACTCCACGTAGGCCTCGAAGCTGGCGTGCCCGAGCGCCTCGTGGATCGAGAGCCGATGCGCGGCGGCGAGCCAGCAGCCGATCTCGTAGTCCATCTCAGACCGTGTCTTGGCGAGGCGGCAGAGGTTCTGATGAACGAGCTCGGGGTCGGTGAGGTCGGCGAGGGTCATGTCATCACTCTACAAAACATTCAGGCATAGGTCGAGCATTCAATTGTATTAGTTTGTCATCGATCGCGGTCGCGAGTCGGCCCCACGCGGGTCGCTCCGCGCTCGAGCTCTGTACCTGTTGACATGGCGCCGGCGACGAAGGGCTCGTGAGCTTCGCGCTCACCGCGATCACGGCGACGAGGGGGCGTCGCGCACGGGGGTGAAGGTGTCGAGGACGGAGAGGATGGCCTCGCGCTCCTCCGGGGGGCCGGTGACGCAGAGATGCTGGGCTCCATGAGGGACCGGGAAGCGGGCGCAGCCCTCGCGATCGAAGGTGAGGTCGCGGCCGAGCACCGTCCTGCGCGGCCCGTGTGCGGGTGACGGATCGCCGCCTCCTTCGAAGGTCCAGAGGCATGCGCTCGGGGTCGGGGCGCTGGCGCTCGGTGCCCAGGGCAGGCGGCGATGCAGATACGTGAAGGTGGCGTCGTGGGCCTCGGCGGAGGTGACGACCCACCCCGGCGGGAGGTCGGCGCGATGGCGGGCGGGCGCGTCGGCGTCGCGGTCCCAGCCGAAGGTGAGCTCGGCGGGCGAGGCGAAGGGGCGCAGGGCGCGCAGGGTGGGGGCGACGGCGGCGAGCCAGGCTCGCGCTTCGTCCAAGCAGCGCGCGATGCGAGGGTCGCGGCGCTGGAGCGCGAGCCAGTCGTCGTCCGCGTCCGCCTCGACGGGCTCGTCGCCGGTGGGCCACACCCAGAGATCGGTGGCCGAGCCGTCGGGCTCGAAGGCGACGGCGCCAACCGCGGCCAGCGGGTCTCCGAGGGTGTCGAAGCTGCGCTCCGGCATCCACAGGATGTCGGTCGCTCCGTCCGCCGCACGCGCGAGGCGCTCACCGGGGCCCGAGGGCAGCTCGGAGGGGCGGAGCCTTCCATCGCTCCGCAGCGCGAAGACGAGGTGACAGCCGGCGCGCTCGAAGGAGTACGCGTCGAAGGTGCTCGGCGTCGCGCCGGCGCCCCAGCGATCGTCGGCCTCGAGCGCGGTGCCCGCCGGCAGCGCGAGGTCGAAGCGGCCGTCCAGCACCCGCTGGCGCGCGACGCTCGAGGGCGCACGGACCGGCGTGGTGGCCATGCTCGCGCTCCCGCAGCCCGCCAGCACGCAGAGGGCGATGGACGCGCGCGCGGCGAGGCTCTCCAGCGTCGACGCCATTCCGAGGAGCGAGGGTGTCGCTGCGCCGCGCCAGGGTCAATCGCTCTCACGCGCGCTCGCGGCGCGGGCCTCTCTCTCACGTCCGCGCGGCGGAGCATCGCGCTGACACGCTGAGCGGTCCCGTCCGATCGCGCGCGCGGCGGCCTTGACTCGACAGTGGCTGGAGACATCAGAGTCCGGCGCATGGACGGCGAGCGCTTGATTCGGATCGGGGCCCTGGCGCGGCGGGGGGCGGTGCCGGTGCGCACCGTGCGCTTCTGGTCGGACGAGGGGCTCATCCCGATCGCCGGGCGCTCGGCCAAGGGCTACCGCCTGTACGGCGCGGAGGCGGTCGCGCGCCTCGAGCTGGTGCGCACGCTGCGCGAGCTGGGCATCGGGCTCGACGCGATCGCCGCGCTGCTCGCGCAGAAGTCCACGCCCGCCGAGATCGCGGAGGCCCACGCCGCCGCGATCGACGAGCGCATCCGTGTGCTGCGCACGCAGCGCGCGGTGCTGCGCGCGATCGCGCGCCGCGACCCCGACCTCACGGAGACGACGATCATGAACGCCATGGCCCGAATGTCCGCCGCAGAACGACAGAAGATGCTCGACGACTTCGTGGAGCGCGCCTTCGAGGGGGTGCCGGAGGACGCGCCCGGCCGCCGCATCGGTGAGGCGATGCGCCGGCTGCCGAGCGAGCTGCCCGACGATCCGTCCGCGGAGGTGCTCGCCGCGTGGATCGAGCTGGGCGAGCTGGTCTCGGACCCGCGCTTCGC
>JAEZBP010000739.1 GCA_023427125.1 Pseudomonadota bacterium
CTTCTGGCACGCGGCGGCGTGCGCCGCGCGCGGCGATCGGGCGGAGCTCGACGCGATCACCTCGCGCTCGGAGCCCTACCGCGCGCTCGCCGAGCGCGAGCTCGTGACGTACGCGCCGGTGGTCGAGGCCGCGGCCTCCGAGCCGGAGGTGGAGGACGACGGCTCGCTGCGGGCCGGGATGCGCGTGGGGCACGCCAAGTTCGGAGGCGGCGCGGTGGAGCGCGTCGAGGGGCGCGGCGAGTCGGCGAAGATCACCGTCTCGTTCGACTCGGGCGAGACGAAGGTGCTGCTCGGCCGCTTCCTCACCCGCGCCTGAAGCGCCGAGCGCGTGGGCGCGAGCGAAGGGGTAGGATGGCGTCCGTGCGCGCGCTCCCCTTCGTGGCTCTGGTCCTGCTCGCGTTCGGCTGCGACCCACTCCCGGCCGAGAGCGACGGAGCGGTGCGTGACGCCGACGCCGACGCGGGGAGCCCCGCGCCGGCTACGCTGCGCTGGCTGCGCGACGAGCGCGGCGGGGTCGTGCTGCTGCGCGGCACCAACGTGACGGGCGACAGCAAGAGCCCGCCCGACTTTCTGCCCGACGACTACGTGATCGCCGCGGACTTCGCGCGCCTGCGCGACGAGCTCGGCATGAACGCGATCCGGTTCCTGATCTTCTGGGAGGCCGTCGAGCCCGAGGAGGGGCTCTACGACGACGCCTACCTCGCGGAGGTGCGCCGGCGCATCGAGGAGGCCGGGGCGGCCGGCCTGCGCGTGATCGTCGACATGCACCAGGACGTCTACGGCCGCGGGTTCAACTCCGACGGCGCGCCGCGCTGGAGCTGCGACGAGGCGCTCTACGACGCCTTCGAGCCGCCCGCCGAGTGGTACCTCGGCTACTTCGAGCCGGAGGTCCAGACCTGCTTCGATCGGCTCTACGGCGATCCGCGCATCCGAGGCGCGTTCGCCGCGGCGTGGCAGCGGGTGGCGGAGGCGCTCGCCGACGTCGACGCGGTCTTCGGCTACGAGGTGCTCAACGAGCCGCACTGGGGCACGAGCTCGGTGCGCACGTTCGAGCAGACCACGCTGCCCGCGTTCTATGAGGAGTGCATCGACGCCATCCGGAGCGCCGATCCGGAGGCCTACGTCTTCATCGCGCCCTCCTCGACGGTCAACGTCGGCCTGCGCACGCGCCTCGATCCGCCCGATCGGCCGCGGCTCGTCTACGCGCCGCACATCTATCCGGGCGGGCTCGAGCAGGGGTCGGGGTGGTCCGGCACCCGCGCGAGCCTCGATGCGTGGCTCGCCGGGCTGCGCGAGGACGCGATCGCGATGGACCTGCCGCTCGTCGTGACCGAGCTCGGCGCGCGGGCCTCGGTGCCGGGCGCGACGCAGTACCTCGCCGACGTCTACGACGCGCTCGACGCGGCCGCCTTCGGCGCGATGCAGTGGGACGCGGGGCGTGAAGGCTACGGGCTCTGGGACGCGGAGCTCGTGGCGGGCCCCGTCGCGCTCGCGATCGCGCGGCCGCACCCGGCGCGCGTCGCGGGGCTGCCGCGCGCGTTCGCGTGGGACGCCGAGGCCGGCATCTTCACGCTCGAGTGGGACGAAGACGGAAGCGCGCTCGGCGACACGGTGCTCACCGCGCCGACCCTCGCGTTCCCGAGCGGCTTCGACGTGAGCGAGCCCGACGCGCGCGTCGAGGGGACGACGTTGATCGTCCCGCAGCGCGGCGGACCGCGATCGATCACGCTCACGCGGCGCTGAGCATCAGCGCTCCACGAAGTCGAGGTCTTTGCCGTAGGTCTCCTCGATGCCGAGGAGCGCGATCGCCGAGGCCGCGATGACGACCGCGCCGACGATCGCGGCGGCGAGCGGCTTGTCGTCGAGCGCGGCGTCGAGCGCGAGGTAGGCGAGCGAGACCGGGACGAGCGCACCGCGGACGAAGTTCGGCGCGGTGGTCGCGGCCGTTGCGCGGAGGTTGGTGCCGAACTGTTCGGCCGCCACCGTGACGAAGACCGCCCAGTAGCCGTTGGCGACGCCGAGCAGGAAGCAG
The DNA here is from genome assembly GCA_023427125.1 of Pseudomonadota bacterium. GTDB lineage: Bacteria > Myxococcota_A > Polyangia > Polyangiales > Sandaracinaceae > JAEZBP01. The sequence goes on from JAEZBP010000739.1 coordinate 2,033, forward strand.
CCGGCGTAGAACAGCGTCGTCGAGAGGCGACCGATCGTGAAGTAGTAGACGACCGCCAGCGCGTTGAGCGCGACGAAGCTGAGGAGCGCGCGCTTGCGGCTCCTGGCGATCTGGCTGAGCCATCCGGACGCGAAGTCGCCGACGGCGAGCCCGAGGTAGGCGAAGAAGACGGCGGTGGGCGGCTCGGGGATCTCGCTCATGCCCATCGCGGCGCCGATCGCGTTGCAGAAGCTGACGAGGATCCCGATCGCGTACCAGATCGGCACGCCGACCAGCACGACGCCGAGGTAGCGGCGGAGGCGGCTCGCGCTCGCGAAGAGCGCGAGGAAGTTGCCGCGCGAGACCTCGGCGCGATCGCGCAGCCTCGAGAACATCCCGGACTCGAGCACGCCGACGCGCAGGACGAGTAGGCCGAGGCCCAGGCCGCCGCCGATCCAGTAGGCGACGTTCCACTCGGCGATCTTCGAGACGCCGACCGCGAGCATCGCCCCGCAGATCCCGACGCCGGCGACGAGCGTGGTGGCCCAGCCGCGGGCGCGCGCGTCGAGCAGCTCGGTGACGAGCGTGATGCCCGCGCCGAGCTCGCCCGCCAGGCCGACGCCGGCGATGAAGCGCAGCCACGCGTAGGTGTCGACGTCGCTGACGAAGCCGTTGGCGATGTTCGCGAGCGAGTAGAGAAGGATCGAGCCGAAGAGCACCGAGAGGCGGCCGCGCTTGTCGCCGAGGATGCCCCAGAGGACGCCGCCGACGAGCATCCCGGTCATCTGCCAGTTGAGGAGCCTCTGCCCCACGAGGTCGATGCTCTCGGGCCCGACGCCGATCGCGCGCAAGCTCGGGATGCGCACGACGCTGAAGAGGATCAGGTCGTAGATGTCGACGAGGTAGCCGAGCGCGGCGACCACGACGGCGAGCCGGGCGGAGCGAGGCACGACGGGCGACGCGGGACGCGGCTCATCCGCCTCGTCGGCCCGGACCGCAGCGGGCCCCTCGCGCTCCCCTTCCGCATCTCCGCCATGCACATCGGGACGATCCCAAGAGTCGCCCCCCGAGCGCAAGCGGCGCGCTCTTTCCCGAGCGCGCGCGATGCGCGAGGCTTGGCTCTCGATGGGCTTTCGGAACGACCTCGACGCCGCGCACGCGCGGGCCGCCGCCCTCGAGACCGAGGTGGAGGAGCTCGCCGCCTCGAGCGCGGCGGACGCCGAGGAGCTCGCCGAGGTCCGCGATCAGCTCGCCGCCGCCAAGCGCGAGGTGGCCGCGCTCTCGGTGCACCTGCCGGGCTCGGCCGCGCGGCGCGCTGCGCCCTATCGGACGGTGATCTTCGTCGCGCTCGGGCTCGCGGTCGCGACCGCCGTCGCCGGCTACCACTCCGAGACCGTCGGCGTGAGCATGTCGTACCTCGCGGCGGCGGCGCTCGGCGCGGGCGTCGCCGGGTGGCTCGGCGCGCGCCGATCGAAGCGGCTCGGCCTCGCGCTCGCGATCGGTGGCGCGCTCGCC
>JAEZBP010000742.1 GCA_023427125.1 Pseudomonadota bacterium
CCCGCCCCCCCCCCCCCCGCCGAGCTCCGCGGCTTGCTCACAGCCAGGTCGACCGTCGCCCTTCTCGGAGCGAGCTCCGAACGCTCCGCTCGGCGGCGCCACGAAGCGCGCGGCGCTTGTTTCGCGCTCTCTGAGCTGATCTGATCTGACTCGCGATCGAGGTCAGTCGAGGCGCGAGCAGGCGGCGGTGACGGGATCGGTGCCGTTGTTGTCGGCGCGGCACTCGTTGAGGCCGACCAAGGGATCGTGCGCCGGATCGTTGAGCGTCGCGGTGAACACGTAGAGGGTGCCCGCCGTGACCGGCGTGAAGCGGAGCTCGAGCACCTCGCTGGCGCCGGGCAGCAAGGGACGCGTCGTGAGCACCTGGCCGACGAAGACGCCGTCCACGTAGAAGCTCACCGGCACGCCCGCCGGGGCGCCGGCGCGGCCGTCGTTGACCACACGGACGCGGAGCAGGAGCGCGCCGGCGCCGCACTCGACGGTCGAGAACGAGGGATCGCGCAGCACCAGATCCGGCGCGTCGAAGAGGCCGTCGGGCTGCACGTTCTGGCGGAAGTTGTTGAGGCGGGGGTTCGAGTGGTTCGGCTCCTCGAGGAGCGGGAGCGTGCCGTCCTCGTTGATGTTGGTGACGTGGTAACTGTGCTGGTTCCAGATCCGGCGGGTGCGCACCCACTGGTTCTCCGGATGGCCGAACGCATAGACGCCCCAGCTCGACGGGGTGCCGTCGGCGCACGGGCGGATCGTGCTGCCGTAGTTGTTCTCCACCACCACGATCTCGGCGTGATCGTCGTTGTCGACGTCCACGACGATCGGGTACTCGGTGAGGGTGCCGCTGTTGTTGCAGCGCTCGAGGTAGACGTCGCCGGTCGGCCCTCGGAACGCGCGGAGCAAGCGCTCGTCGGCGTAGAGGACCTCGGCCACGCCGTCGCCCTCGAAGTCGAAGACGCTCGAGCCCGTCGCGCGGCTCGAGGTGTCCTGCGTCTCCTCGTACCACTTGAGCGTCGCGTCGTTCTCGAAGATGACGTAGGCGTAGCCGCCGGCGAGCGCGAACTCCGGCTCGGGGTCGTCGTCGAAGTTCGCGATCGTCGGAGGCCCGCCGCCCGTCAGCGGATCGCGCGTCGGATTCGCCGCCCGGATCGCCTCGACGCGGGCGTCGATCGAGGCATCGCCGCTCGGCGTGATCTCGACCGGCCCCGCGAGCAGCGCGCCGGTCGCGCCGTCGCGGATGGTCACCTGGTGCGCGGTCGTGCTCGTCGCGACGATGTCGGGATCGCCGTCGAGATCCATGTCGGCGACCGCGACGTAGCCGCCCTGGCCGGCGAAGAGGTCCTCCTGCCAGAGCGTGGTGCCGTCGTGGTGGGCGACGCCGTTGATGCCGATGAGCTCGAGGTCGCCGTCTCCGTCGACGTCGTAGAGCGCCGGGATGCTCGCGACGCCGGTCAGCGTCGCCACGACCGACGCGCTGCCGTCGGCCTGCGCGATGGTGTTGCCGACGACGATCTCGGCGACGCCATCGCCGTTCATGTCGGCGACCGCCGGGCGCCCGCAGCCCACGACGACGTCGGTGTCGAAGCGGTGGAGGATGTCGCCCGTCGCCGAGAAGATCGTCAGGCGCGCCGCGCCGGAGGTCGCGCCGGGGTTGAAGGTGCAGCCGATGATCTCGGGGCCCGGCGAGTCCGCGCGCACGTCCGCGATAGCGACCTCGAGCGCGGGCTGCGTCCGGTACGCTGGCGTGGTCGCCGGCCAGAGGCGCGAGCCGTCGTGGCCCGAGATCGCGCGCAGGATGCCGTCGGCGTTGTAGACCGACTCGCCGCCGAGCTCCGTGCGGCCGCCCGCGCGGAAGGTGTTGAAGACGACGTCGGGGATGTCGTTCTGGTCGATGCGACCGTCGCCGTTGTCGTCGTTGAGGTTCGCGACCATCGGCGCCGACATGACGTGGTAGTGGAGGGGCATGACGTCGGGGTCGCCGGTCCAGTGCCACTCCTCGCGCAGCTCGAACGCGCCCGCCGTCGGGCGATACTCACAGGCCGGCTGATCGGTCGCGCGCGGCAGGCAGCGATCGACGCTCGCCTCACAGTACTGGCCCTCCGGACAGTCGAGCGGCCCCGCGCACTCGGCGCCCGGATCGAGGCACGCCCCGAGCAAGCAGACCTGCGTCGCGCCGCAGCACACCGCGTCGTCGCCGGCGCCGCAGGCCACCGCGTCGCCGCAGTCGACGACGCACTGTTCCGCGACGCAGGTGCGTCCGTCTCCGCAGCACGCGCCGCCGCAGCGCTCCTCCGCGAGGCAGCAGCGCGCGTTGGTCCCGCAGACCGCGCCGCCCTCGCAGCAGGTCGTTCCACAGACGGCCGAGGGCGTGCTGCACATCGGCACCGGTCCTCCGTCCATCCCGTCCGCGGTCCCCGAGTCGACGCGTGGGGCGCACCGACCGTCCACGCAGCGCTCGCCGGCCGAGCACTCCGAGTCGGTCGCGCACGAGTCGCCGGTGTGCGAGCCGCCACACGCGAAGAGGAGGAGAGCGATCGAGACGACGAGCCCGCGATGCCAAGTCATCGCGGAAGTATGCCCGAAACCCGCGGCATTTTCGGCACCTCCCTGTGCGATAGGGCAGCCGGGGGGATCGACGCGGAGGCGAGGCTGTGATCTTTTCCGTGACGGATCCGTCAGTCGCAGCCGCCCCCCCGCGTCGATCGCAGCTCACCATGGCCCGCCGTCTCAAGCTCTGTCACACGTCGGACTGGCACCTGGGGCACACGCTCCACGGCTGCTCGCGTGAGCACGAGCACCGGCGCTTCCTCGCGTTCCTGCTCGACACGCTGGTCGATCAGCAGGTCGACGCGCTCGTCGTGGCCGGCGACGTCTTCGACACCGCGAACCCGCCCGCCTCCGCCCAGGCCATGTACTACGCGTTCCTCGCCGAGGCGCGCCGCCGCCTGCCCGGCCTGGACG
>JAEZBP010000808.1 GCA_023427125.1 Pseudomonadota bacterium
GAGGCGCTCGCGGTAGGTGGCGATCGCGGCGTCGATCTCCGCGAGCGAGCTGACGAAGCGGGCGTCGATCTCGCGCACGCGCGCCTCGAGCGCCTCGTAGTGGACGGCGAGCGCGTCGTCGAGCTCGCGCATCTGCGCGAGCGCCTCGTCGAGGCGGCGCTCGGCGTCGGCGATCGCCTCGTCGGGCGCGGAGACGAGCTGCGCGAGCCTCCGCTCGGCCTTGGCCAGCGCCGACCTCGCCTTGGCGACGTCGTCGAGATCCACGCCGTCATCGACGCTCGTGGACGCGAGATCGATCGTGGCCGCCTCGCGACGGCCCGGTGAGGTCACCGAGAGCGGGAGCGCCGAGCGGAGGACGGCGAGCTCGAGGTTCGCGTCGATGAGCGCCGCGCGAAGCTCCGCCTCCTTGGCGCGCCGCGCGCGCTCGGCCTCACTGAGACTCGCCTCGGCGATGGCCACGTCGGCGCCGGCCTGCTCCACCTCGGCCTCCGAGCGCTCGATGGCCGCGATCAATGAGTGGATCTCCTCGGGCAGCGTGCCGCCGAACGACTCGGCGGTCAGCGCGGCGAGGCGGTGCTGGCGCACCCGGCGCAGGCGCGCGATCTCGCTCTGGAGCGCGGCGCGATCGAGGCCGGCGTCCTCGACCGGCGCGAAGACGGTGGCCATCGGCGCGGCGGCCACGCCCACGACCGTCCCGCTCCGATGGGCGTCTCGATACGCCTCGTCGATGCGCGCGAGCTCGCGGCTGACGATGCCCATGTGCGCCGGGCGATCGAGCCGATCCTTGGCCATGCAGCGCGACACGAGCGCGGAGATCCCCTCCGGCAGATCGCGCGCGCCCTCGTGGCGATCGAGCGGCGTCGGCTCCACGTGGAGGTGCTGGTGGAGCTTGGCCAGGATCGTCTCGCCGCCGAAGGGCATCGCGCCAGCGAAGAGCTCGTAGGCCATCACCCCGAACGAGTACACGTCGGCGCGCGCGTCGACGCTGGCGCCTCGCCACTGCTCGGGCGCCATGTAGTCGGGCGTCCCGATCACGTCCCCCTCGCGGGTCACGCCGCCTTGGCCGTCGACCACCTTCGAGAGCCCGAAGTCGACGATCGTGACGGAATCGCGGCCGTGCCTGCGCAGCACCATCACGTTCTCCGGCTTGAGGTCGCGGTGGATCACGCCGAGCTCGTGGGCGCGCGCGACGCCGCTCGCCACCTGGACGAGGAGGTCGAGCGCCCGGCCCGAGCGCATGCGCGGGCCGTCGTACGCCACGTCGTGGAGCGGCCGCCCGGCGAGCAGCTCCATCGCGAGGAAGTAGAAGCCCTCCTCGGCCCACCCGAAGTCGTAGACCTTCACGACGTTCTCGTGATCGATCTGGCTCGCGGCGCGGGCCTCGCGGGCGAAGCGCGCGACGGTGCGCTTCTCCTCCGCCCACGAGGGGCGCAGCACCTTCAGCGCGACGTCGTGCCCGAGCGCGAGCGAGCGCGCCCGATAGACGAACGCCATGCCGCCCTTGCCAAGCTCCTCGATGAGCTCGTAGCGCCCCTCGATCGCGTCGCCGGCCTGCGGCAGCACCGGCACGCGCCCGAGGTGCGAGAGCGGCGTTCCGTCGTGCGGACAGAACGGAGCGGGCTCGACGTCCCGTTCGCAGGTCGGGCAGCGCGGCACGGTGCAGAGCCTATCCCAGCCTCCGTCACGGGTGAATCAGGGGGCGATCGCAGAAATGCTTGCACGAAATTTGGCGCGCTCGCTCCGGCTCCGGTAGCTAGGGCGTCGGGACGCATCCCGAGGAGAGCGGAAGTCAGATGTCGGACAACGAGATCATCGCAGGGCTGGACCTGGGCACGACGAAGGTCTGCGCCATCGTCGCCGAGGTGACCGACGACGGCCTCGACATCATCGGGATCGGATCGGTGCCGTCGAAGGGCCTGCGCAAGGGTGTCGTGGTCAACATCGAGTCCACGGTCCACGCGATCAAGGCCGCCATCGATCAGGCCGAGACGATGGCCGGCGTCGAGATCGCGAGCGTGTACGCCGGCATCGCGGGCAGCCACGTCCGCGGCATCAACCAGGAGGGCGTCGCCGCGATCGCGACGCGCGAGGTGTCGGACGAGGACGTCCGCCGCGTGCTCGAGCAGGCCAAGGCGATCCCGCTGCCCGGCGACCGCCAGGTCATCCACGTGCTCCCGCAGGAGTACATCGTCGACGATCAGGACGGCATCCGCGAGCCGGTCGGCATGAGCGGCGTGCGCCTCGAGGCCCGCGTCCACCTCGTCACCGCGGCCAACGCCGCGGCGCAGAACATCATCAAGTGCTGCGAGCGCTGCGATCTCCACGTCGCCGAGGTCGTCCTCGAGCCGCTCGCCAGCGCGCACGCGGTGCTGAGCGAAGACGAGAAGGAGATCGGCGTCGTCCTGATCGACATCGGCGGCGGCACGACCGACCTCATCATCCACGTCGACGGCGCGGTGGTGCACACCAGCGTGATCCCGATCGGCGGGATCAACCTCACCAACGACATCGCGACCGGCCTCCGCACCCCGATGGCCGAGGCCGAGCGCATCAAGATCAAGTACGGCTGCGCGGCGACGTCGATGGTCGACGAGGACGAGACCATCGAGGTCCCCTCGGTCGGCGGGCGCCC
>JAEZBP010000830.1 GCA_023427125.1 Pseudomonadota bacterium
CTCCTGCCCATCCTGCGGGTCGCGCTGCGCAGCGTCCGCGAGGCCGAGCGCCACGCCGCGCTCGCGTCGGTCTGCCGCGCTGCGTTCGCGAGCCCGTCGCTGCGAGGCGCGATCGGCGAGCACATCCCGGAGCTCGTCCTCTTTCCGGAGGCGAGCGCGTGAAGGTCTCGCTCGCGTACCTCGGCAAGAGCGCGGTGCACGGCGGGCCTTACCGCTCGCAGATCGCCTTCGCGCCGAACCTCTCGCGCGACCGGGTGTTCTTCGACGGCAAGCTCCGCGACCCGCTGCGCTTCCGCGAGGCGATCAGCGCGCTCCACGACGTGGTGGTCGGCGATCTGCGCCCGCCCAAGAAGGACCGCACCGCCCACGCGCAGCACCTCGCCCAGAAGCAGGAGGAGGAGCTCGCGCTCCGCGAGCAGCTCGCCGAGCGCGAGGAAGAAGGCGCGCTCGCGAAGCTTTCGAAGACGCCGCCCGCCAACCTCGAGGCCGAGTTCCGCCGCTTGCACGCGATCTACTGGACGCAGCGGCGCGCGTGGGCGCGCGAGCTGATGCAGCACGATCCGCAGCTCTTCCGGCACCTCGTGCCCTGCGATCCGATCGTGACCGTCGCGCCCGACTCGGTCTTCTTCGAGTGCTTCGCCAAGGACGAGTCGAGCTACGGCTGCCTCTTCCTCGATCGCGACGGCTTCGAGGGGCCGCAAGACGCGAGCCTCGGCACGACCAACGTCGACTACTCGCTCGCGCTCTACGAGCACTTTCAGACCCTGCGCACCTACCGCGACACGCGCCTGAAGGTCGACCCCGAGGGCTTCGAGGTCGAGGTGGCGGGCCGCGGCGACTACCGCGAGGAGAAGATCGACCTGCCGCCCTCGTGGCTGCGCGGCTTCGGGCAGATCTCGGCGGCGACCGCCCTGCCCTCGCGCAGGGTCGTCTTGCCCGTCGAGGCCGTGTACTCGCTCCTCGCGCACCTGCGCCGCCACCGCGAGAAGCAGGGGCCGCGCGCGATCCGCTTCGTGCTCGCGCCAGGCGCGGCGCCCGAGCTCGTGCTCGAGCCCTGGGAGCTGCGCATCCCGAGCCACGGCCCGCGCTACGAGGGCGAGCGCGCCGAGGAGATCAAGGTGTGGGGCCGCCGCCGCCTCGCGCCGCTCGCGCGCGTCCTGCCGCTCGCCGATCGGGTCGAGGTCGAGCTGCTCGGCAGCGGCCTCCCGAGCATCTGGACCGCGCACTGCGGCGAGCTGCGCTTCGTGCTCGCGCTCAGCGGCTGGACGGCGAACGACTGGACGAGCGGCGGCAACCTCGCGCTCTTGAGCGGCAGCTGGCAGCCCGACGCGCGCACGATCGACGCGGTGACCGAGGTGCTGCGGCGCGATCGGACCGCCTCGCCGAGCGAGCTCTCGCGCGCGACCGGGCGCGACGAAGGCGCGGTGCGCGCAGCGATGCATCGCCTCTCCGAGCAGGGGCAGGCCATCTACGACTTCGCGGCCGGCGCGTACCGCTACCGGCAGGTCGTCGACGTCGCGATCGGCGAGGCCGAGCTCGGCCCGGAGCCGCCGGAGCTCACGAAGGGGCGCGAGCTCTTCGTCGGCAAGGCGGTGAAGATCGTGCGCGACGAGGCGCTCGAGAAGGGAAAGCGCCTCGTGATCGCCACCGTCGGCGGCAAAGAGTGCGAGTCGATCTTCGACGCGGACGGCGTGATGTCGCGCGCGCGCTGCGGCTGCAGCCACTTCTACCAGTTCAAGCTGAAGAAGGGCCCCTGCCGCCACTTGCTCGCGCTGCGCCTCTCGGCGACGGTGGGCGACGCGATCATGAGCTCCGCCGGCTTCGGCGGGAGGCTCTTCCGAACCTGAGCATGCGAACCTGAGCGACGAGAGGAGGATCATCCGAAGCTGGAAGGAGAGACGCACGCACGAGCCCACCATGCCGCGGCGCTACGCCGCGGTGGAGGTTGTCCGTTCATGCATACCCACGCCCGATGTTCTGTTGGGGGCGCCACACACCCCCAGCGGGACACGAAGGGCGACTCCGGGGAGTCTGTCCCGCGGGGGTGTGTCGCGCCCCCTTGGTGATCGGACGTGGTCCCTCGGCGAGAAGTCGGGCGTGCGTCTCTCCTTCGAGCCTCGGATGACAGCGGATCGAGATGGGATTCTGGGACCCGAGCAAGCGCTTCTTCGGCGTCGAGGAGACGGGCCCGTCCTCCGCGGCCGAGCTCGCCGTGCACCAGGCGATCTCGGCGCGCGTCGAGGCCGGGAGCGCGTTCTCGGCGGTGAACATCGCCGACGCGGTCGGCGGCTCGGTCGATCGCGCGGCGGCGGCGGCGTGGGTGCAGGAGCTCTTCCGGCGCGGCGCGCTCGCCGGCTACAGCCGCACGCTGATCGAGGCCGGCGATCGGGTGGTGTGGATCTACCACCGCGAAGGCGATCCTCCGCCCGCGGGCGCGCCGTTCCCCGTGTTCGTCCCGGTGAGCGGCGCCGCGGCGGCGACCGCGGTGCCCTTCGCGGCGCCGGCCAAGCTCGCCGTCAGCGCGCCGGCCACGAAGGCCGCGCCCGATCCCTACGAGGCCGGCGATCTGATGAAGCTCTCGCCGGCCGAGCTGCGCGCCCGGGCGCTCGGCATCGAGCCCTGGCGCACCGCGTGGATCGGCCGGGTGGACGTGATCCCGCCCGCCGAGGACGAGCGCACCGCGCTGATCGATCGGGGCCTCGTGTTGCGCGGCCTGTTGACCGAGGAAGAGCTCGCCGAGATCCACCGCGTCGGCGATCTATGGCTCGCGCACCGCGACGGCGCGCGCCTCGCCAAGGCGAAGGCGCAGAAGAGCGCCGACGAGGCGATCGCGCTCCTGCGCAGGGAGGAGGCCGATCGCAAGGCCGCGAAGAAGGCCGAGGCCGCGAAGAGGGCGGCCGAGCGCGCGCTGGCGGTGGCCCGCCGCAAGGCCGAGGACATCGTCTTCCTCGGGCGCGGGGTCAGCGAGCAGCTCCACGATCGGCGCGCGAACGTCGAGGCGCTCGAGGCGAAGGGCTTGCCCGTCTTGGCCTCGCCGGCCGACGTCGCG
>JAEZBP010000839.1 GCA_023427125.1 Pseudomonadota bacterium
CGCGGCGCCGCTTCAGTGGGATGACGAGCGCGACGAGGCGCGCGAGGCCGGTGATCACCGCCCACGCCCAACCGGGGCGCTCCTCGACGGGCGGCGGCGGCGCGTCCCAGCCCTCCCACTCGGCGAAGCCGCTCCCCGCGAGGCGCTCGTAGACGCGCTCGATCGCGCGCATCCACGGGCCCGCCCGGCGGCGCTGCGCTTCGAAGAACGTGTAGTCGTGGATGGGGAGGAAGTGCAGCGTCCACGCGTGCTTGGTCGACTCCCACCAGACCTCGGGGACGCGCTCGAGCACCACGCGGGCGTCCGCCGCGTACGTCTCCGAGATCGCGACGTACGCGCCGTGGTTGAAGTTCGGGTGCACCGGCGAGCGGTTGGCGGTGGTCAGCACCCGCACCTCCGGCCAGCCCTCCGGCAGCGCTCGCCTCTCGCGCGGGTAGTGTCCGAGCGGGAGCCAGGGCGGGTCGTCGGCGAGCTCCGAGAGGACGCCCTCGCGCATCAGCGCGTCGCGCTCCATCGGATTGAGCTTCGTGGTCGTGAGCCGCGAGAGGCTGAAGCCCATCCACGTGCTCGCGACCGGCCTGCCGAAGACCACCCAGTTCTTCACGTACACGCTCGAGGCGAGCGCGAGCGGGACGAGCGCGATCGCCAGCGCGCGCAGCCGGCGACGCGAGAACATCAGCACGATGACGATCGCCGCGAGCATCCACCCGAGGTGGAAGAGGCTCCGCGTGAGCACCACCAGGGCCATCGCGAGGAGGGCGAAGAAGAGCGTCCAGCCACGCTCGGTGGCGATCGCGCGGTGAAGCAGGGCCGCCGAGAGCATGATCAGCGCGGTCGCGGCGTGCTCGTAGAAGAGCCAGCACTCCATCAGGATGGAGGCGGGGTTGAAGGCGAAGGTGATCGACGCGAGCGCCGCGAGCCACGCGCGCACGCCGAGGCGCCGCGCGAGCGCGAAGAGGCTCAGGTGCAGGACGAGCCCGAGCGCGAAGGCGCCCGCGCGAAAGAAGAGGAGCGGCCGCGCGGTCTTGAGGCCGAGGCCGAGGTAGAGGTTGAAGAGCGGGGGCTGGGTGTGCTGGTAGTAGACGGCCTCGAGGAGGTTCGTCTCGAGCTCGCCGCGCTCGAGGTACTGCCAGAAGTAGCGGAGCGGATCGTCCTCGAGGGTGATGCCGAGCTCCGCGTAGAGGGCGCGCGAGGCGACGAAGCCCGCGATCACGACGAGGAGCGGCAGCCGCTCGCGAAGCGCCCTGCGGGTCACGGGAGGGGCTTCTGCGCGTGGCAGATCAGGCCGAGGCCGATCGGGACGCGCACGCGGTCCTCGAGGCGCACGAGCGGGACGATGCGCTCGAAGGTGCCCACCTGCCGCGGGTCGAGGGTGGTGCGACGCAGGAGCCGGCCGTTCACGATCCAGCCCGCGAGGCCGAGGAGGTTCATGTACTCGAGCCGCTCGATCGCGAGGCCCGCCTCGCGCATCCGCGCGCCGAAGAGCGCGCGGTCGTAGCGGCGGTGGTGGCCGAGCGCCTCGTCGATCGTGCCGAAGGCGAGCGCGCACGCCGGCACGTAGGTCAAGAGCCACCCGCCCGGCGCCAGCAGGCCCACGAGATCGCGGATGACGCGCCGGTCGTCGGCGACGTGCTCGAGGACGTTCAGCGAGATCACGACGTCGAAGCCGGCGCCGATCGCGGCGGGCGGCGGGCCGTCGAGGTCGTAGCGCTCGACGCGCACCTCCGGGGGCAGCTCGCGGCGCAGGCGCGCGAGGTACTCGTCCTCGACGTCGGTGACGACGAGCTCGCGCGCGTCCTTCGCGAGGAGGCGGCTGATGTTGCCGATGCCGCTCCCGAGCTCGAGCACCCGCCCGCCGATGCGCGCCGCGAACTTCGAGTAGTACCAGTCGTTCACGCGCGGGGTGCCGGCGTGGATCTCGAGGGTGCGGCCGCCGGTCGGCTGCGCGCTGACGCGGGTGCGCTCGCTCTCTCTCACTCGCTGTGCCTCATTCGAAGCCTCCGTCGACGACGACGCCGCGGCCGGGGCCGTGCATCTCGAGCTCGAGCGCGACCTCGCGCCCCGCGAAGGCGCGGGTGTCGAGCCGCTCCTCGCGCACGGCCAGATCGGGGATGCGCGAGAGCAGGATCGTCGCGAGCTCCTCTCCGTCGACGCGCACCTCCACGTGCCCGCCGCCGCGCATCTCGTCGGGCACCGCCCAGCGCAGGTGCAGGGTGTCGGTGGCCGGCACGCCCTCCCAGCGCACCGTCCGCGCGCGCCCTCCGACCGTCGAGATCAGGAAGAGCCCCTCCTCGCGCCCGCCCACGTGGAGCGGCGCGCTGGTCGCGAGGCCGGTCTCGTTGTGCACGCCGCGGTCGTGGGTCGAGCACTCCCAGTTGAGGTGCTCCCACGCCAAGAAGTCGCAGGGGATGTCGCCGAGCCAGACCTTCGCGGTGCGGACGCCCTCATAGCTCGCGATGCGGAAGGGCGAGGTCGTCAGGCGAGGCGCGGCGCCGAGCAGCAGCAGCGCGAGCGCGCTCGAGGCGAGGACGGTAAAGCGGCCGCGGGCGCTGGCGGCGCGCCACGCGGCGGCGAGGATGCGCGCGAGCTCGATCGCGAGGGCCGGGAGCGGCAGGCCGATCAGCGCCAGCGCGAAGAGCGGCCACGCGCCGCCGCCGAGGGAGGCGACCCGCGGGATGGTGAGGGCGACGAGCGGGAGGAGGAAGAAGGCGCGACGGCCGAGGAAGGGCAGCGCGGCGAGGGCGATCGCGAGGAGCAGCGCGAGCGGCCGCCGCGCCGGATCGGTGAGGGGCGCGATCAAGGTGCCGAGCGAGGTCTCGCCCAGGGCGGTGGCGCCGACGTAGGCGGCGAAGAGCGCGAAGAGGATGGAGACGAGCCCGGTGCGCGCGCCGAGCGCGAGGCACACCGCCGTGGCCATCGTGAGATCGGGGCCGCCGGCGATCGCGCGCTCGCGCACGCCGGGCAGCAGGATCAGCGCGAGGGGCGCGACGATCGCGAGGGGGCCGGCGCCGGCGCGCTCGGCCGCGCGGGTGAGGCCGAAGGCGAGGGCGGCGAAGAGCGCGAGGTTCGTGGCGAGCACGC
>JAEZBP010000878.1 GCA_023427125.1 Pseudomonadota bacterium
CCGCACGACCTCGTCGCGGGGATCGGCGGCGGTCGTGCGGGCCTCCTCCGCCGGCGTGGTGCGCGCGGGTGCCGGCGCGGTCGCGCAGCCGGAGAGCGCGAGCAGCGAGATCAAGAGGAGGCGAAGCTTCACGCGACGATCGTAAAGAGGAGGAGCCGCGCGGGTCAAAATCGCAGCGACCACAAGTCGCTCCGACACCTGCGAACGGAGCTGCTCTCCTCAATCAGGTCCCCGGTCGCCTCCAGAGCGCGCCGACGAGCGCGCGCCCCGGCGTCTTCACCGCGTCCCGGACGGCGGTGCCGAGCGGCTGGATCGCCAGGAAGTAGGCGAGGCCGAGCGCCCCTCCGATGGTCGACACCAGACCGAAGCGCGGAGGCCAGAGCGCGATCGCGGTCACGCCCAGCAGCGCGACGATCCCGACGACGATGAAGAGCGTCAGGAGGCGGGCGCGCGAGGCCGCGAACGCGACCGGGTCGATCATCGAGACCACGAGCGGAGCGTCGCCGGCCGGCACGATGGCGTCGCCCTCCCGCGCGCCGAGCACCCAGATGCGATCTCCCGAGCGCACCTCGAGCTCCACGTCGCGGGCGAAGCCCTTGAACGTCGTGGCCTCGGCCCACGCACGCTCGAACGCAGCTCCGCCCTCGCACCCCGCGCCCTCCCCAGCCCGCCCCCTCGAGAGCCACACCTCCGCCTCCGGGCCGTGCGCGGGCGCGACGCGGAGAGGCTCGCCGTCGGTCTCGATCGAGCCGCCGAGCACGTCGAAGGCCTGCGGCCCGTCGGTGAAGAGGATGCGATCCGGCCCCTTCGTGGTGATGGCGCGGCCGAGCTGTGTGATGCGACGCAGCGCGAAGCGCTCCCCGTCCGCCCGCGCGATGCCGCTCACGAGCGCACCGCGGGCGCGCGCCGCGAGTAGCCTGCGCCGCAGCCCGAGCACGTTCCCGAGCTGCTTCAGCGCGACGGCGAAGACCAGCGCCGAGTTGACCCACAAGATCCCGAGGGCCAAGAGCCCCATGACCTCACGTGTGAGCACGTGGTTTTCCGCTAACCGGCGAGCGCGTCCGCTTCGGCCTCGGCGCGCCGCTGCTCGCGGGGCGCGAGCTCGCTCGCCTTCGCGCGCTCGGCCGCCGAGAGGTCGCCGAGGTCCTCACGGCGAAAATTGAGGACGAAGGTCCGTAACAGATAGAGCACCATGCTGCTCTCGTTGAGGCGCGGGTCGGTGCGCGACGCGCACTCCCGCTCGTGGGCGAGGTGCAGCACCGACCAGTGCAGGCCGGCGCGGTTGTGGTGAATCGTGTGATAGCCGTTGTTGCACATGACCCAGTTGAACGCGCGCCCGACGAAGTTGCGCGAGTGGTTCCACTCGCTCGTCACGTCGCACCCGTCGTGCTGGATCAGATTGATGCGGAGGATGCCGCGCGCTCCCCAGAGCTGCGGCAGGACGATGAACGCGAGCGCGGTCCAGAAGTCCCAGAGCAAGAGCGCGCCGGTGAGCCCGAACGCGAAGACCTGCTCGAACAGATACTGCCCGCGGAAGTCCTTCTGCCGCGTCGTCCTCGCCCAGCGGCTCACGCCCGCGAAGGTGTTCGGCCCCACCACGTTCGGGAAGTGCAGCAGGTTGAGGAGGTGCCAGCGAAAGCCGACGTTCTCCGGCGCCGCCCAGTCGGGCTGTCCGTCGTCGTCGAAGTGGTGGTGCACCAAGTTGTGCGACGCGATGTTGGCCGACGCCGGGTAGAGCGCGCCGAAGCTCAGCACGCAGCGGAACGCTCGGTTGAGGCTCTTCGACTTGAAGATGCCTTTGTGGAGGTGGTTGTGGATCACCACCGCGTTGAGGAAGCTGAGGTAGCAGGCGCCCAGGAAGAACGCGGCGTTCCGGCAGGCCGGCACGAAAAACATCGCGCCGAGCAGCGCCCAATAGAGCGCGACGATGCCGATCTGCCGGTAGTCGGCGACGTTGTGCAGGAGCGCGTCGCTCTTGGCCCTGGGAAGAGCCAGTCCTTGCTGCCTCTCGCCGCCCGCGCTCACGCTCAGACCTCCGCGCCGCCTTGCTCGCGAGCGCGCGCCTTCACAGGCATCTTCATAGGGTTGAACAACATCGCCATCTTGTGATGGTTGCCGTGATAGTAGATGCCGAAGAAGATCCGGTTGCCGAGCCAGTACCAGCCGCTATCCAGGTTCACCGGCTCGATGGGGCCGTCCTTGGTGTGCGCGTTGTGGCCGGACCAGTTGAAGTGGATGACGAAGAGGCCCGCACCGACGAACGCCGGCACGAAGAGGAGGAAGAACCCCCAGGGACCGAGCACCATGAACCAGAGCACGAAGAGCAGCGTGCCCGAGCTGAAGCTCACCAGCGCGCGGATGCGCTCGTAGCGGCGCGTCTCCGGGGTATCACCGTAGATATCGAAGTACTGCTGCTGGAGCTGCTTCTCGACATTGATGAGCGTCTTGACGGCGTAAGGCCAATACCGGCGCTCGGCCGGGTGCGGGTCACGCAGCGGATCGTCGGAGTAGCGGTGGTGGCGGCGGTGGACGATCTCCCAGGACGCGAAGCGCGCGATCACCAGGATCCCGCAGAGCTCGCCGACGACCCGGTTGATCGCCTTCGGGAAGTTCCCGTGCGACGCGTTGTGGATCAGCACGTGCGCCATGATGAGCACGTACAGGAAGACGGGGAACGCCGGGATGAACCACCAGTGCAGGTCCGCGAGCGGGCCTCGATAGCCGGTCGCGAGGAGCGCCGCGATGCCCGCGAGGGCCAGCACGGCGTAGGCCCCGTCATACCAGAGGTAGAACGTCGGGACGCGTCGGTACTGGGCCCACGGCAGGGAGAACAGGGACGCTGCGATCGCGCTCAAGACAACACTCCTCCGGTCGGTCGAGCCGTCCCGAGGCCGGGACGCACGGCGCCTGCTGCAGATCCGAGGCCGGCGGCAGGCGAGACCGGTGGTATTCCATTTAGGGACCCATTTCCAGTCCCTAACGCACAGCAGGGCCGCGCGGGCGGGGCCAACTCCCGTTCACAGGCGTGCGCAGCGTTCACACCCGAACGCGCCAGGCGTGCGCGATCACATGGTCGCTCCGCCACGTGACGCCAGCCCGACACCCGCGAACGGCGGCAGGTATCGGCCTAGCGTCGCTCCGCTGCGCTCCTTGATCCGAGCCCTACTGGATGGCGATCAGCTCGACGTCGAAGACGAGCATGCCCTGCGGGCCGCGGGGATTGCCTTCGTACGCGAGATTGCCGGGGATCCAGAAGCGCCGCTTCTCTCCCTCGACCATCAGCTGCACGCCCTCCGTCCACCCGGCGATGACGCGGTTGAGCGGGAACGAGATCGGAGCGCCGCGGGTGACCGACGAGTCGAACATCTCCCCGTCCTCGGCCCGCCAGCCCGTGTAGTGCACGCGGACGGTGTCCGTCGCCGTCGGGTGCCGTTCGCCCGTCCCCGGCTCGAGGACCTTCGAGGCGAGCCCCGAGGGCGTCCGCTGCGCATCGGCGGGCGGCGCCGCG
>JAEZBP010000895.1 GCA_023427125.1 Pseudomonadota bacterium
GGCGAGCGCCGCCGCGTCGTGGTGCGCGCCGATCGCGAGCACCGCGCCGATCACCTCGGTCTGCGAGGCGGCGAGGAGCGCGAGGCCGCCGCCGAAGCTGATCCCGACGACGCCGAGCGAGCCGCGCTGCTCGCGGCCGGCGATCGCGTCGCACGCATCCGCAAGCACGGTTGACGCGCCGGGATCGAGGCGCGCCCGGGCGAGCGCCGGCAGCTCCGGCGTGTAGACGACGAGGCCGGATGCGGCGAGCGCCTGCGCGAAGCGCACGAGGCGCGGCTCGTCGATGCCGTCGGGATGCACGCCGTGCACGAGGGCCACGAGCGCGCCGCCCTCGCGGCCCGCATAGCGATGCGCGCGGAGTGGGCCGAGGCGGAGCTCGCGGCCCTCGACGTCCGGCGACTCACCGCCTCGAAGGCGGGTGAGCAGCGACGCGGCGCGCCAGTGCCTGCGTCCCGAGGGCCAAGCGAGCGCGGCGAGCAGGAGGAGCGCGCACGCGAGCAAGGCCGCGATGGTACGTCGGCGCCGCTTCACACTTCTTCACCCCGAGCGCGCGGCTCTCTTCACAGGCGACCTCCACGCTCCAACGAATCAAGGAGGTCGTGGATGCTCGGATTTCTAATCGGGTTTGCCAGCCTGGTGGGTCTCATCACGGTGATCAAGCGAGGCCGGCGCTGCGGCAGCGGATGGCAGGGAGGATGCCACGAGCGCGGTCATCGGCACGGGTGGCGCGGCGGTCACGAGCACGGTGGCGGCTCGCGCGGGTGGATGCGCTGGCTCTCCGCGCGGCTCGACGCGACGCCGGGCCAGGAGAAGGAGATCGCGGCGGCGGTCGAGGAGCTCTTCGCCAAGGCGCGCGAGCTCAAGCGTGAGGGCAAGTCCTCGCGCGACGACGTGGCCCGCGTGCTCCGGAGCGAGAGCCTCGACGAGAGCGCGCTCGGGGAGCTCTTCGCGCGGCACGACGACGCGCTCCGCGAGCTGCAGAAGGCCTTCGCCGGTGCGCTCGGCCGCATCCACGTCGCGCTCGAGCCCGAGCAGCGCGCGAAGCTCGCCGAGCTGATCGAGTCGTCGCCCCGCTGGGGCTTCGGCGGTCCCTACCGAGGCTGGACCTGAGCCGTTCAACGCAAGAGAAGGAGAACACCGACATGAAGCGCAAGCTGCTCATCGCCCTCTTCGCCTTCGGCACGGTCGCGGGCTTCGGCTCGGGCATCGCCTCCATGGCCTGCTGGCACGGCCGCGCCCACGCGCGCCGCGCGGCGTTCGAGCGACACGTCGCCGAGGTCTGCCTCGAGGCGGCGCAAGGCAGAGCCGATCAGGCCTACGATCGGCCCCCGCCCCCGCCGCCGGATCGCCCGCATCGGGATCGCGGACCTCGTCACCCCCACTCTCACTGGGGCCGGTGAAGTCACCGAGGCCGATCTGCGCGAGCCACCTCGCCGCGCAGATCGGCCGCGCGTGAAGGCGCGCGCCAAGCGAGCAAGGTACGATGCCCGCGCCCATGTCGCTGCGAATCCTCTTGATCGCCGACGACGCCCGGCTCGCCGACCTCCTGACGAGCTACTTCGCCGACCACGGCGTGGGCCTCACCTCGGCGCGCAACGGCGCGAGCGGGCTCGAGGCGATGGCGCGGGGCACCTTCGACGCCATCCTGCTCGACGTGATGATGCCCGGCCTCGACGGGCTCGAGGTGCTGCGCCGCATCCGCGCCAAGAGCCGGGTCCCGGTCCTCATGCTCACCGCGCGCGGCGACGAGGCGGATCGCGTCGTCGGCCTCGAGCTCGGCGCCGACGACTACGTGCCGAAGCCCTTCAGCCCTCGCGAGCTGCTCGCGCGCCTGCGCGCGGTGCTGCGGCGCGCCCAGCCGGAGGCGACGAGCGAGCGCATCATGATCGGCGGTGTGGAGGTCGATGTCGGCGCGCGCACCGCGAAGGTGGACGGAGAGCTCATCGATCTCACCGGCCTCGAGCTCGACATCCTCGTCGCGCTCATGCGCCGCGCCGGCCGCGTCGTCCCGCGCGAGGCGCTCCTCAGCGAGGCGGGGCGCGAGGACATCGTGGTCTCGGAGCGCACCGTCGACGTCCACATCTCGCACGTACGCAAGAAGCTCGGCGACGATCCCCGCTCGCCCAAGCTCATCCGCACGGTGCGCGGTGTCGGCTACGTGTTCGTGCGAGACGGCGCGTGAGGCAGCACCAGCGCTGGCATCGGGCCCACGTCGGCCCGCACGGGCCCCACTGCCGCCGCCACGGAGGCCGGCCTCACCCCCGCCTGCAGCAGCGCGTCTTCCTGTGGTTCGGGGCCTCGATCATCTTCACCGCGCTCGTGGTCGGCATGCTCTTCCGCATGCTCTCGCCCACCGATCGCTGGCGACGGGACGCCGCGGGGCTCGAGCGCTTCGTGTCGGCGCGGATGATCGAGGTGTGGGACGAGCCGCACGCGCGCGCGCGCTTCATTCACGACCTCCACCACGACCTGCACCTCGACGCCACGCTGCGCACGACGGGCGGTGTGGTGATCGCGCGCGCTGGTTCGTCCTGCGAGGAGCCCTGGGCGGTCGTGCCGGTCGTGCGCGATGGGGCGCGCATCGGCGAGCTCGAGGTGTGCGGCCAGCCCTACCCGTGGGGAGGCTGGCGCTTCCTCCTGATCTTGGTCGTCGCGATCACGATCGTGTGGGCCGCCTCCGGCCTGCTCGCGCGGCGGCTGACGAGGCCGCTCCGCCAGCTCGAGGCGATGGCGCGCAAGATCGGCGACGGGGATCTCTCGGCGCGCGCCAACCTCTCTCCGCACCGGCACGGCGAGCTCGGGATGCTCGGCGTCACGATGGACGAGATGGCCGCGCGCATCGAGACGCAGCTCGCCGATCAGCGCGAGCTGCTGGCGGCGGTGAGCCACGAGCTGCGCACCCCCCTCGGGCACCTGCGGGTCCTGCTCGAGATGGCGCGCGAGAGGCCCGAGGGCGCGCGCGTCGACGAGATCGAGCAGGAGGTGATGGAGGTCGACGCGCTGGTCGGGCAGCTGCTCGCGAGCTCGCGCCTCGACTTCGGCACGCTCGAGCCCACGCGCGTCGACGCCATCGAGCTCGCGGAGCGCGCGCTCGAGCGGATCGGGCTCGAGAGCGATCGGCTCGCGGCCACCGGCGAGCCGCGCGCCTTCGAGGGCGACGCGACCCTGCTCGCGCGCGCGCTGGCCAACCTCCTCGTGAACGCGCGCGAGCACGGGCGCGGCGTCGAGCTGCTCGAGGTGCGCTTCGAGCCCACGCGCGTCGTCTTCGCGGTCGAGGATCGCGGGCCGGGCTTCGGCAAGGAGGAGCGCGAGAAGGTCTTCGAGCCCTTCTATCGCGGCGAGCATCGCGCGGGCACCTCCCTCGGGCTCGGGCTCTCGCTCGTCCGACGCATCGCCGAGGCGCACCGCGGCAGCGCATGGATCGAGGACGTCGAGGCGGGCGGCGCGCGCGTGCTCTTCGCCGTCGCGACCGCATGATCGAGAACGAGCGGAGTGACGGTAGACCGG
The DNA here is from genome assembly GCA_023427125.1 of Pseudomonadota bacterium. Lineage (GTDB taxonomy): Bacteria > Myxococcota_A > Polyangia > Polyangiales > Sandaracinaceae > JAEZBP01. The sequence continues at coordinate 3,508 of JAEZBP010000895.1, forward strand.
GATGCCGTCACGCAGCGGAGCGCCCCATGTCTCTGCTATCGTCGGGCTCTCTCTCGAATCGAACGGGGGTAGAGACGAGTTCCGGCTCGCCGCGGGCGTCGCGTTCGTCGACGACTTCGTGGCCAACGCCGAGGCCGCCGCGATCGACACCCTGGCTGGCGCGCTCGGCCTCGAGAAGGCAGCGTCGCAGGCGATCCTGCGCGACGTGCACGAGGCGCTCTTCGGCGGAAATTAATACGCCGCGGGGCGGCGGATTTCGCCACCGCCCCGCGGCGGTCCCTACGGTCCCCGGGCTTTTTTTGTGCCCGATGCTCCATGTACGAGGCGCTCACGAGGAGGATGCAGAAAAAATGATCACGCAGCGGAGCGACCCCGGTGATCAGTCGGTCTCGGCGCCTCGACCGAGGCCGGCGAGGAGCTCCAGCGTCCGGCGATCGAGCCGCTCGAGCAGGCCGCTCGTCACCTGGCGGACGCGCGCGGCGTCGCGCCGGGCCATCCGGCGGAGCAGCCGCTCGTACACCCGCAGGGTGTGGGGCGCGTTGGCCCAGTAGGCGATCTCGAGCGCGCTGTTGCTCATGATCGTCTTCTGCACCGTGTTGAAGACGAGCTCGAAGGCGATGTTGTGGGTCGCCCGGACCACGAGACGGGCGAACGCGAGGTCCGCCTCCATGAACGCCCGCGGCTGATCGAGCAGCGCGTGCTGCCCGCGCACGTGCTCCTGCATCGCCTCGAGCTCCGCGTCGGTGCACCGCTCGGCGGCGAGCCCGAGCGCCTCGACGGCGATCGCGCGCCGGAGCTCCAAGAGATCGCCGAGGACGTCGACCGGCACGACGCGCCCCTCGAGCGAGAGCCGCGCGAGGTAGCCGAGCAGATCGATCGAGCCGCTCTCGCGATAGTCGAGCACCAGGTTGCCCGCGCCGTGCATCGCCCGGACGAGCCCCTCGGCCTCGAGCCGCGCCAGCGCGGAGCGCAGGGTCAGCCGGCTCACGCCGAGCTCTCGCGACAGCTCGCGCTCCCCGGGCAGATGATCGCCCGCGCGATAGCGCCCGACGAGGATCCCGTCGCGGATGCGGTCGGCCGCCTCTTCGACGGCGCGCTTGCGCCCGGGATCCGCCATGAGAGCGGCCGTCTTGCCAGGGCCAGCCCGCCCGCGCAAGCGGGCCGCGCCCGTGTAAGCGGCCCATG
>JAEZBP010000908.1 GCA_023427125.1 Pseudomonadota bacterium
CCAGCGCGCCCTCGGGAGCGCGCGCGCGAGCGCGGCGAGCTCGCGGAGCGCGGGCCCCGGCGCGTGCCGGCGGTGCTGCTCGCCGCTCACCGGATCGACCACGCGGACGAGCCCTCTGCTCACGAGCGCGGCGAGCTCGGCGTACGCTTGCTCGCCGTCGAGCTCCGCCTCGGTGCAGCAGAACGCGATGCAGCAGAGCTCGAGGGCCGAGAGGCGCGAGCCGCGATCGCAGAGCACGCAGGCGAGCATCCGCTCTTGCTCGAGGCTCAGGCCGTGGCTCGCGCGCAGCTCCGCCAGGCGGCTCGCGCCGCGGCCGCCCGTCTGCTCGATCGCGGCCACGAGGACGCGGAGCGCGCGAGGGGGCTCCTCCGAGAGCCCCGCGTCGAGCGCGAAGCCGATCGCCGCTCGCCAGCGCACGAGGTAGTCGCGATCGTGGCCATCCGCGGTCGTCATGGGCCGCTACTGTAGTACGCAGCGCGTGCCCTTGCGTGTCGCTTGCCCTTGCCCTTGCCCTTGCCCTCAGTGGGTGCGGGCAGGGGGCACGCGGGGCTCTGCGGTTGCTCGCGCCTACTCGGCGAGCGCGACGCAGACCTCGCGCTCGATGGCCTCGCTGATGGCGATCCGGTTGCCGACGAGGGTGACCGAGCCGCTCGCGCCGCTCGCGAGGTAGGCGCGCGTGGCGGCGCCGAGCTCGGGCGGGCTCGGCGTGGTGAGGAGGATCGGCAGCGCGAGCGCGGTGAGGCCCATCGCGTAGGTCTCGGCCTCGCTCGGCTCGCCCGGAGCGAGCCCGCGCATCACGAAGACCTCTGCCACCGGCGCGATGAAGAGCTCGCGGGCGACCACCGCCGCGGTCGCCGACGGATCGTCTCCGCCGTAGCGGCGCACGTTGGTGATCGCGCGCAGCGCCTCCTCGACGCTCGCCGGCACCGACGCGCTGCCGCCGATCAGCGACACCTGGGTGATGGCGAGATCGGTCAGGGCCTGCGCGGTCGGCGCGGGGACGGCGGCCGAGGTGACGAAGAGCAGCGGCGCCTCGACGTCGGCGGCCGCCGCCGCGCCGATCAGCGCGTCGCGCAGGCTCGCGTCCTCTCCGCTCGCGATCACCGCCTCCGGCACGCCGCTCTCGCTCACGATCTGCTGCGCCACCAGCGCCGCGGTCTGATCGCGGTCGGCGCCACCGAGGCGGGTGATCGTGTAGCCCATCGCGCGCAGCCGATCCTCGACCGCCGGATCGGTCGCGCCCACGATCGTGACGCGCGAAGGCGCGAGCTCCTCGAGCGCCTCGGTCGTGCTCGCCGTCAGGATGGGCGGGGCGAAGAGCAGGAGCGGCGCGTCACGCAGGCGCGCGAGCGGCCCGGCGATCAGCGCGTCGGTGCTCTGCAGGCCCGATCCCGCGGGGTTGTCGCCTCTCGCGAGCACGACCTCCTCCACGTCCTCCGGGTGGAAGCGCGAGAGCGCGATCGCCGCCGCGATCTCGAAGCGACCCTGCAGATCGATGCGCTCGACGGGGCAGTCGATGAAGGTCGCGTCGACCCGCGCGCCCTCTCCGCCGTCGCCCTCCGGGCCGATGACGTCGGCGTACATGTCCTCGATGCACTCGCCCTCGCTGCTGCAGACGAGCGCGCCCGTGCACCGGCCGTGCTCGGGGACCTGGAGGCAGGTGCCCTCCCGGCACCGCGGGGTGATGCACGCGGTCGTGATCGCGCCGCAGCCGTCGTCGGCGCTGCAGGGGCTCGAAGGCGCGCACTCGTCCTCGTCCGGGTCGAGCGCGCAGGAGGCCGGGATGCACTCACCGGCGACGCACGTCTCGTCGTCCCCGCACCCGTGTTCGAGGCAGGCGCGCGCGATGACCAGGGTCGTGATCGAGCGCCCCGAGACCTCGACCGCCGCCCGCTGCGCGACCACCACGCCGCCCCGCGCGTCGAGCAGGCGCACCTCGACCCGGTACTCGCCGCTCGCGAGCTCGAGCAGATCGGCGATCGCCTCTCCGTCGAGCACCGCGCCGCCGCCGAGCGGTGTGCGCTGCGTCGCGATCACCTGTCCCTCGCGCGTGAGCTCGGTCTCGGCCGCCGCGTAGTCGCCGCCGGCGATCAGATCGGTCACGAGCCGCACCTCGAGCGACGAGCCGCTCCCGCAGGAGCAGCCCGCCAGCACGAGCGCGAGCCCCATCCACCTCATCGACGCCGCCGCACCACGAGCGCGAGGCCGATCACGATCACCGGCCACAGGGGCGCGCTCCCTCCGCTCGCCGAGCAGCCGAAGGCGCCGCTCTCGCTCACCCCACCGTCGCTGGCGTCCACGCCGGCGTCGCCGCCCACCGGCTCGATGCCGCCGCCCATCCCCGGCACGGTCTCGCACGCGTCGCCGACGCCGTCGCCGTCGCCGTCGACCTGGCGAGGGTTGGCCACCGACGGGCAGTTGTCGCAGGCGTCGCCCACGCCATCGCCGTCGCGGTCGCGCTGGCCGCCGTTCGCGACCGCGCGGCAGTTGTCGCAGGCGTCGCCCACGCCGTCGCGATCGCGATCGGCCTGGCCGCCGTTGCGCACGCCGCGGCAGTTGTCGCAGGCGTTGCCCACTCCGTCGCGATCCCGGTCGCGCTGGTTAGCGTTGCTCCGGGTGCGGCAGTTGTAGCAGGCGTCGCCCACTCCGTCGCCGTCGCGATCGCGCTGGCCCGCGTTCGACTCGCGCGGGCAGTTGTCGCGCGCGCTCAGGACACCGTCGCCGTCGGCGTCGCAGGGCATCCGGCGGAAGCCGCGCGCCGGGCTCCGCGCGAGCCGCGACGCGGTGGCCGGGCCGTATGCGCCGTCCTCGGCGATGCGATCGCGCGGGTGGTTCACGTTCCAGAGGCGCTGGAAGGCGCGGACCGAGTGGCTCCGCAGGTCGGGCCCCGGGCAGTCGAAGTGAACGGGGTCGAAGGAGCCGATCCACCGGCAGCCGGCGTTGTTCATCGAGCTCATCGCGCTCGACCAGTTCTGGAGATCGACGGCCCGCGCGCTCTGGTGGTTCGAGCCGCCGACCGGCGCCGCCGCGGCGCACGCGCCCGAGTGCCGGAGCACGTACTGCTCAGAGACTGGACGGAAAGCGGAGTTGACGTACAGGGTCTGCCGCCGCGCCGCGCTCAAGAGCGCGCTCCGCGCGGGGCGGGTCATCAGCATGTGGACCCGCGAGGAGGTCCGGCGGACGCGGCTGCTCCGCACCTCCACGAACGTGCTCGGCCGCATGCAGATCTGGGTCTGCACGAGCTGCCGCGAGATGCCCTCGACCCCCGCGGTCGTGCATACGCCGCGCGCCGCGACCAGCCCGACCGTCTGCGCCTCGGCACCGCCGGCGAGCGTCAGGGTGCAGGCGAGGGTGACCACTGGAGTGAGCAGCTTCATGACGCGACCTCCGGCGGAGGGCCATCGAGCAAGCCTCGTTCCAGCGATCCCCCCTCGTTCCGTCACGGATCGATCAGGCCATGGCCGGGGTGCGAGCAGTCGTGAGGCGAGGCGTCCTCCGAGGGCGCCGCGAAGCCGCCGCGCGCGTCGAGGTCGAGGAAGGTCGAGGCCGAGTCGGCGTCGGGTCGCAGGCAGAGGGTGCCGGGCTCGCCGCCGCTCGCGAGCGCGCCGTCCCAGACGACGTCGGCGAGCTCGGTGCGAGCGACGCGGGCCAGGAGCTCCGTGACGAGCGGGTCGGCGCCGGTGCTCGGATCGAAGCCGTTCTCCACGTACACGTCGTCGTGGAGGTGCACGAGCGAGGGGTAGGGGTCGTAGCCGCTCCCCGCGGCGGGCGCGCCGGCCAGCTCGACCAGCGTCGTGTACGCGAGGACCATCACGCCGGCGGCGGCGTTGCCCTCGATCTGGTTGCCGACCACCTCGGTGTCGTCGGCCGCGAGGATCACCACGCCCACCCCGGTGGGCACGTGCTCGAGGAGCGAGCCGGCCGGGCGCTCGAGGATCGCGTTGTTCTCGAGGACGATGTTCTCGCGCAGCGTGTTCTCCGAGCTCGTCGCCGGGTCGCTCGGGCTGTCGGCGACGAGGACGCCGACGCCGTTCACCTCCGCGCTGTTCAGGCGCAGCTCGCAGCGGCGCGAGTCGTCGAGGACGAAGCCCGCCAGGCTGTCGAACGCGCCGTTCTCGTCGAGCAGGCAGTCCTCGGAGCGCGTCACGATCACCCCGGCTCCGCGGCTCGCGAGGAAGCTCGACGCGCTGACCCGGACCCCGCGCGAGCCGACGATCGCGAGCCCGTCGCCGCCCCGGCGCAGCTCCGGATCCCAGAACACGCTCAGCCGCTCGAGGGTCGCGCCGTCGGCGTCCTCGAGCACGACGCCGCGCCCGGCCGCCGCCTCGACGGTCAGGTCGCGCAGGGTGAGCTCGGAGACCTCCGAGATCGTCAGCGCGTCGCCGCTCGTCTGCGGCGCGAAGTCGAGCACCGTCCCCTCCGGCTCCTCGAAGCCGGCGCCGGCGATCGTGATCTCGCTGCGCCCCGCGATCGCGAGCGGCGCGTCGAGCACGAAGCGCCCGCCGGTGAGGCAGAGCGTCTGACCGTCCGAGAGCGCGGCGAGCGCGGCGGAGATCGCCGCGTGATCGTCGTCGCCAGGCTCGACCCGCGCGTCGCAGGTCCCGCCCACCCGGCCGCCGGTGCAGGCAGCGGTCACGAGCATCCATGCCGAGAGCAGCGTGCGCGCGCGCAAGAGACCTCCTTCGCTTCCCTGGTGAGGAGGCCAGCGTACCATCGCGGCGGCGCTACATGGTCGCGAGCTTGGCCGCGAGCTGACTTCGACCGCCGACCGCGGCGCGCCGGTAGATCGCCGTCAGGTGGCTCTCGACGGTCACCTCGGCGCACCCGAGGTCTTGCGCGATCTCGCGGTTCGACATCCCGCGGGCCATCCGGTCGAGGGCCTCGCGCTGGCGCGGGGTGAGGCCCCAGCGCTCCGCCGCCCGCGCGATGCGCTCCTCGAACGACCACGCGCCGGAGGCGCGCTCGATGATGACGATGCGATCGATCCGCCCGCCGATCCGGACGGGCAGGACGTCGAAGCCGGGGGCCGCGGGCGCGCCGACCGCGCCCGCCAGCCGCGCGAGGGTCTCTTTCGTGTCGGCGGCGAGGGTCCGCTTGGCGTCCTCGCTGAGCGCCGTGACCCGGCCCAGGCCGTCGAGCACGAACGCGCTGCCGGGGTGCGCGGTGAGGAC
>JAEZBP010000918.1 GCA_023427125.1 Pseudomonadota bacterium
AGCTCGCCCCGCGCCGTCAGATCCTCGAGCACGCCGTAGAGCGCGGGCGGCTGCGCGTCCTCGGTGCGCAGCGCGGCCACGGCGCGCTCGTCCTTGCCCATCGCGAGGAGGATCTCGCCCTTCCCGCGCAGGTGATCCGAGGCGTGCCGCCGCAGCGCGCCGAGCGCGCGATCGAGCGTGACGTGCAGCACCGCGCACGTTCGCACGTCGGCGATCTGATCGGAGCGGGGCGGGTGGTAGCCGACCCGCACCTTCCCGGAGGACGCGTCCCACGAGAGCCGCCCGCGCCGGCGGTACGCGAGGTCGACCGAGGTGTCGATCCAGCCGGGGGTGATCGCGTCGGCGCCGGGCAGCCCCTCGAGCGCCTGCGCGAGCAGCCCGCGCTTGAACTTCGCGCGGAGCGGCGGGGTCGCGATCATCAACGGGCAGCCGCCGCAGCGCCCGGCGATCGGGCAGGCCGGCTCGACCCGCTGCGTCGAGCGATCGAGCACCCGCACGTGCTCGGTGCGCATCACCTTGCCCTGCTTCTTCACGCCGCTGAGCGCGACGCGCTCGCCGGGCAGCACGCCCGGCACGAAGACGATCCCGGCCTCGGTCTTCACGATGCCCTCCGCGAAGCGCGAGAGGTCCCGGACCGTTCCCTCGATCTCGTCGCTCACATCGCCTCGCCGCTCAGAAGGCCTTCAAGGGAAGCGCTGCGCCGGCGCGCCGCGCTGATAGAAGAGCGAGAACCGACCGCTGAGCGTCGCGTGGCGCTCCTCGGGCATCGCCGAGTCGACGAAGACGACCTGGTCGAGCTCGGCCTCGATGCCGGGATCGCCGGGCTCGACGTCGGGGGCGTAGATCGCGTCGAAGGTGATGGTCCCGCCCACCGCCTCCATGAGGACCGCGCGGCGGCGGTGATCGCTCGGGAAGCCGGCCGGGCACGAGCCGTTCAGGTAGAGCGTGATCTGGACGGGCGAGAGCCAGTCGCCGTCGAGCGTGATCGGGAGCCCGATGCGGCGCTCTCTGACGTCGTTCACGTCGCGCACGAGGATCATCAAGCCGTCGGCGAACTGCTCGAGCGCGCTGCCGCGCTGGACGCGCAGGCTCATCGATCCCTCGACCAGCTCGGCCGAGAAGAAGCTCGGCACGAGCTGATAGTCGGCGGTGTCGAGGCCGCAGTAGTCGGTCGCGACCACGGTCCCGCCGATCTCGCCCTCCCCGCCGCCGACCGAGCAGCCGGCGAGCGCGAGCGCGAGCCCGAAGAGCGCGTCATGCCTCGAGAACGCCACCACCGATCACCCGATCCCCACGGTACACCACGGCGGCCTGTCCGGGTGCAATTGCCCGCTGAGGCTCGTGGAAGCGGACGCGGAATCCCTCCGGGGTCGGCGCGACCTCGGCCGGCGCGGCGGCGTGCCGATAGCGCACCTGCACGTCGGCCTCGAAGGGCGCGTCCGGGCGCGGCGCCATCCAGACCGCCGCCCCCGCCCGCGCCTCGGCGGCGTAGAGCCCACCCTCCGCGCCGACCACGACCTCATCGGTCTCGGGAACGATCCGCAGCACGTAGCGGGTCGGCCCGCCGCCGAGGCCGAGCCCCTTGCGCTGCCCGATCGTGAAGCGATAGACGCCCTCGTGCCGCGCGAGCTCCTCGCCGGACTCGTCGATGATCCGCCCCGAGGCCCGCGCGCCCGTCTCTCGCTCGACGAAGCCGCCGATGTCGCCGTCCGGAACGAAGCAGAGCTCTTGCGAGTCGCCCTTGTCCCAGTTGGGCACGCCCAGGCGCTTGCCCTCCTCGCGGGTCCGCCCCTTCTCGAGCTCGCCGAGGGGAAAGATCATCCGGGCGAGGATCGGCGCGGGCACTCCGTAGAGGAAGTAACTTTGATCCTTCGCCCGGTCCCGGCCCCTCCGTAGCGAAGGTGAGCCGGCAGGATCGCGGTCGATGCGGGCATAGTGCCCGGTGGCGATGTGGGTCGCGCCGAGCTCTTCGGCGATGGCCAGGAGGCCGCCGAGCTTCACGTCTTGGTTGCAGTGGACGCAGGGGCTCGGGGTCGTGCCGGCGCGGTACGCCCGGACGAAGGGATCGACCACCCGCTCGCGGAACGCGCGCCGCTCGTCGAAGACGTAGTGCGGGATGCCCAGGTGCTCGCAGGTGCGCCGCGCGTCATCCCGATCCTCGGGCGCGCAGCACCGCCCCACCTTGTTCTCTCCCTCCGCGTCCCAGAGGTGCAGCGTCACCCCGACCAGATCGAGGCCGCGCTCGGCGAGCAGCGCCGCCGCGACGGAGGAGTCGACGCCGCCGCTCATGGCGACGAGCACTCGGCCGATGGCCGTCATCGGTGTCGTCCGACGGATGTGCAGGCCCGGTGCCACCGCGTCAAGCGTCGGCATGGGCACGGGCAAAGGCAGGGGCAAAGGCAGGGGCAGGGGCAGGGCTCGACCGACACCACTGAACAGGCGTAACCGTCAACGGCGCGTACGCTCTCTTCAATGGAACGATCTCCGACGGTCCCGATCGAACCGAATTCGGATCGGATTCCGCGGGGTTACACGACGAAGCGCGAGAACGTCCGATCGAGCGGATGAAAACCTCGAGATCGGATGAGGTTTGTCTTCGTTTGAAGCGAACGTTCGAGTTCGCTTCAAACGAATGACTCACGCCTGCTTGCGCGCGAGGACGTGCTCGAGGATCGCGACGGCGCCCTCGACGTCCTCGTCGGTGGTGCTCGGGCCGAGGCTGAGGCGCAGGGCAGCCGCGGCGCGCCACGGCGCGTCGGGGATCATCGCCGCGATCACGCGCGAGGGCTCGTCCACGCCCGACGAGCACGCGGCGCCGCTCGACGCGCAGAGGCCCTCGAGATCGAGGGCGGCGACCAAGCTGGTGC
>JAEZBP010000954.1 GCA_023427125.1 Pseudomonadota bacterium
CGCGGCGCCCGCGTCGCGCTGGCGCCCGCGCGCGGCGACAGGGCCGCTCGAGGAGCTGGAGCTGCGCATCACCGAGGCCGCGCACGAGCGCTCGCAGATGCAGTCGCGCGCACAGACCGCGGGGCGCTTTCGCGAGGAGTTCGTCGCGGCCGTGCGGCACGAGCTCAAGACGCCGCTCAACGCGATCCTCGGGTTCACGCAGGTGCTGCTCGATGATCTCGACGGGCCGCTCACGCCGCAGCAGCACGAGGACGTGACCGCGATCCGGCAGGCGGGGCTCTATCTGTCGGAGCTCGTGGAGGCGGTGCTCGAAGAGTGGGCGCCCGCGCGCGACGCGCCGCTGTCGCTCGCACCGATGGACCTCGAGCACATCCTCCGCGACGTGGCGCGGCTGCTCGAGGGGCAGACGACCGGCAAGGACGTGACGGTGCGCGTCGAGATCGCGCCCGACGTGCCGCGGCCACATGGCGACGCGCGCCGCATCCGGCAGGTGATGATCAACCTCGGCACCAATGGGCTGCGCGCGACGGCGCGCGGCTCGGTGACGCTCGCCGCGAAGGTCGACCCCGAGGGCGTGCGGATCACCGTGCGCGACACCGGGACAGGGATCGCTCCCGATGTGCTGCCGAGGCTCTTCGAGGAGTTCGCGCAGAGCGAGGGCGCGCGGCACGCGGGCGGGACGGGGCTCGGGCTCGCGCTCTCCCGCGATCTGGTGGAGTGGCACGGCGGCCGGATCGAGGTGGAGACCCAGCCGAACCAGGGGACCGCGTTCCACGTGATCCTCCCGATGGAGCCCGAGTGAGCGCAGCTCGCTTGCTGAGCCGCGCCCTGGCCGTCGCCTGCGCGCAGACGCTGCTGCAGGCGGCGCTGGTGGCGCTCCTCGCGAGCGCGCTCTCGCTCTCGATCGCGGTCGTGAACACGGCGATCCTCTTCCTCGCGACCAGCGTCCTCGGCGCGGTGTGGGCGGCGCGACAGCGTCTGAGCGGATCGCGCGGCAGCCCGAGCGTAGCCGCGGCGCTGGTGCCGCTGATCGCCTGCCTCGTCTACGTGGCGCCACGGCTGGTCCTCGGGCCGCGCGAGCCTGCCCTGCTCACGCTCGCCGCCATTGCGCTGGTCGCCCCGCTGACCTTGCGCGCGTGGAGCGGCTGGGTGGTGCCCGAGCTCCCCGCACACGGGAGGCTGATCACGTCGCTCGCGCCGCTCGCCGCGGTGGGCCTCGCGGCCGCGACGATCGCGCCGCTCGCCGGTGTCGTCGCCCTCGTGCTCGCGTGTGCGCTCGCGGCGCTCATGCTCCACCGCGATCGTCGCGCCGAGCGCGACGCCGAGGCGTTCGCGTCCTGGGTGCGCAGCGTCGAGGTGCGGCCCGAGGCGCTCGTCTGCCCCGAGGAGACGCCGGCGCTCCGCGATCGTGCTCTCGCCCGCGCGCTCGCCGACCTGCGCCTGCGCGCGCAGCAGCTCACCTCGGTCGCCGGCGAGGACGCGACGGCGCAGGATCCGATCGCCGAGGCGCGCGAGCTGCGCACGCGCTTCATGGCGTCGATGAGCCACGAGCTGAAGAGCCCGCTCAACTCCATCGTCGGGTTCAGTCAGGTCCTCGAGGGCGGCCTCGACGGGCAGCTGAGCGCCGGTCAGCGCGAGAGCGTCGCGATGATCCGCGCCGCCGCCGAGGAGCTGATCCTGCTCCTCACCGACATCCTGGATCTGGCGCGGCTCGAGGCCGGCAAGCTCGCGCTGCACCGGCAGTGGACGCCCTCGGTCGAGATCCTCACCGACGCGATCCAGCGCGCCCGCGCGTTCGTCCAGGGGCAGGACGTGCAGATCGAGGCGGAGCTGCAGCCGGGCCTCCCGCCCGTGCACGTCGACAAGCACCGCATCGTGCAGGCGGTGGTCGGCCTCTTCCGCAACGTGGCGCCCTCACTGGTGAAGACGACGATCCGCCTGCGCGCGCGGGTCGCCTCGGGGCCGCCCGGGCCCTCGCGCCACCTCCGCGTCGAGGTCCACGACGCCCTTGGCGCCATCCCGCACGAGCGCATCGAGCGCATCTTCGAGGCCTTCCAGGAGGTCAGCACGCCCTCGGGTCGTCGCCTCGGCGGGCTCGGGATGGCGATCACCCTCTCGCGCGGGCTCGTGCGCATGCACGGCGGCGAGGTCTGGGCCGACAGCTCCCCCGAGGCGGGCACCGTGCTCTGTGTCGCCATCCCGCTCGATGAGCCCCCCGCCGTGACGAAGACCCCCGCCTCGGCGCGGTAGATCTCCGAGGGGCCCGCGACTACGTTTCGCCCCGTGAGCACTGACGTCTCCGATGCCACCAAGGTGGCGCGCCGCATCGTCGAGAACGTCTGCCTCGCCCTCGAAGGGAAGCCTCGAGAGGTGGAGCTCTCGATCGTGGCGCTCCTGTCCTCCGGCCACCTGCTCATCGAGGACGTCCCCGGGGTCGGCAAGACCACGCTCGCCCGCGCGCTCGCGCGCTCGGTGGGGGTCTCGTTCCGGAGGCTGCAGTTCACCTCCGATCTGATGCCGAGCGACGTCCTCGGCGGATCGATCTACGACCGCACCGACGGGACCTTCGCGTTTCGGCCGGGGCCGATCTTCACGCACGTGCTCCTCGCCGACGAGATCAACCGCACGACGCCCAAGACGCAGTCGGCGCTGCTCGAGGCGATGGGCGAGCGGCGCGTGTCGATCGACGGAGAGACGCACCTGCTCGACGAGCCCTTCTTCGTGGTGGCGACGCAGAACCCCGAGGAGTTCTACGGGACCTACCCGCTGCCCGAGTCGCAGCTCGATCGCTTCTCGATGCGCCTCCGGCTCGGCTACCCGTCGCGCGAGGTCGAGCGCGCGGTGCTCGCCCGGCGCAAGGGCACAGATCCGCTCGACGCGCTCGAGCCGGTCGCGACGAAGGACGAGATCCTGGCGGCGCAGCGCGCCGTCGACGCGATCCGCACCGAAGATCCGCTGCTCGACTATCTGCACGAGCTGGTGCTCGCGACGCGCGAGACGCCGCTCCTCGCGCTCGGCGCCTCGACCCGCGCCGCCCTCGCCCTCGAGCGTACCGCGCGCGCCCACGCGCTCCTCGCCGGGCGCGGCTACGCGACGCCCGACGACGTGAAGGCGGTGGCGGTCGCGGTGCTCGCCCACCGGGTGCGCGTCTCGTCGAGCCCCGATGGGCACGGCGATCGCGCCGACGCCGAGCGGGTGGTGCGCGATCTCCTCTCGTCCATCGCCGTGCCCGTGTGAGCGAGCCCCCGCAGAAGAAGCCGAAGAAGAAGCGGCGCGACGCCGCGCGCAGGCTGCGCTTCACCCGAGAAGGCCGCGTCTTCGTGCTGGTGACGCTCGGCGTGGGCGCGGCGGCGGTCAACACCGGCAACAACCTCCTCTACCTCGTGCTCGGGATGCTGCTCAGCTCGATCGTGCTGAGCGGCGTGCTCAGCGAGCTCGTCCTGCGCCGCTTGCGCGTCGAGCGGAGGCTGCCGCGCCGCGCGTTCGCCGGCTCGCCCTGCGTGATCGAGCTGGTGGTGACGAACGACAAGCGCCGCGCGCCGAGCTACTCGATCGAGGTCGAGGACGTCGCGGCGAAGGAGCCCACCGAGCGGCGCTGCTACTTCCTGAAGGTCGGCCCTCGCAGCGCGGAGTCGGCGAGCTATCACCGCACGCCCTCGCGCCGCGGGGTGCTCGCGCTCGAGGGGATCCGCGTCCGCACGCGCTATCCCTTCGGGCTCTTCGAGAAGAGCCGCTCGTTCGCGGTCGAGGACACCCTCGTCGTCTATCCCGCGATCGCGCGACGCGCGCGCGCCGGCGCGGAGGAGGAGCGCGCCGGGCCCGACATCCCGATCCAGCGTAGCGGCGCGGGCTCGGAGGTCGCCGGCCTGCGCGAGCAC
>JAEZBP010001011.1 GCA_023427125.1 Pseudomonadota bacterium
GCGCGCCGGGCTCGTCGTAGGCCGCGCTCGCGAGCATGAGCTCCTCGGTCCAGGGTCCGCCCACCCCGGCCGGCTCCAACGCGGCCTCCGTCGTGGCCTCCGGCGGGATCGCCGGCGCAGGCGGCGCCGACTCCTCCGAGTCGCGCTCCGATTCGCGCTCCGGCTCGGGCCCGCGCTCCGCGGCCGGCGCGGACGCGCACGAAGCGACCAGCACCCAGAGCGGAGCGAGAGACGCGAAGACCGAGCCTCGATCTCTCTGCGGCTTCGCGGGAGCTCTCCTCGCGAGCGTCACGGCTTGTCGTCGGGATCGGCGACGCCGAGCTTCTCCGAGAGCCGCCGCGCGAAGTCGCGCGCCGAGTGGCGCCCGGACGCCTTCATGAGCTCGTTGCGCGCCGCGACCTCGAGGATGACCGCCATGTCGCGCCCCGGGCGGACCGGGATGCGCAGCTTCGCGATCGCCACGCCGAGGATCGTCTCCGTCATGTCGTCGAGGCCGAGCCGCTCGTACTGCTCGTCGTCGCGCCACGGGCAGAGCTCGGCGACGAGATCCACCGTCGCCTCGTCCCAGACCGCCGTCGCGCCGAAGAGCGCCGAGATGTTCAGGATCCCGAGGCCGCGGATCTCGAGGTGGTGCTTGAGCAGCGGCGCCGGCGCCGCGCTCACCCGGCCGTCCGGCAGGCGCGTCAGGCAGACCTGATCGTCGGCGACCAGGCGGTGACCGCGCTCGACCAGGAAGAGCGCGCACTCGCTCTTGCCGATGCCGCTCGGCCCGAGGAGGAGGGTGCCGATGCCGTGGATCTCCACCATCACGCCGTGGCGCTGCTCGCGCGGGGCGAGCAGCCGGTCGAGGGCCCGATGCACCCTCGTGATCGTCGTGCTCGACTTCACGTCCGAGACGCAGAGCGGCGTCGCGGTGCGCGCCGCGGCCTCCGTGAGCAGGGCGAGCGGAGCGACCCCGCGCGTCACGATCACGCAGCTGAGACCGAGCGCAAAGAGCCCGTCCACCCGCGCGCGGCACACCTCGGGATCGAGGGTCTCGAGGAAGCTCACCTCGGTCTCGCCGAGGATCTGCACGCGCGTCGGGACGATGCCGTGCTTGTGGCCGGCCAGGACGAGGCCGGACTTCTGGATGCGGGGATGATCGATCGGCCGCCCGAGCCCCGCCTCGCCGGCGACGACGCGCACGCCCTCGCGCACCATCCGATGCTCGATCAGCGCGCGGACCGTCGTCGGCGGCGCCGGCGGCGCCATCGTGTCGGGCGAGGTCACGAGGCGCTCACCGGCGGCCGTCCTCGCCCACGAAGATCTCGAAGGCCTCGGCGTCGCTCTCGGCCGAGAGGAGGCGGCCCCGGGTGCCCTCGTCGCGCAGGATCCGCGAGAAGCGCGCGAGCGCCTTCAGGTGATCGCCCGTCTGCTTCTCGGGCCCCAGCACCGCGACCAGGATCCGCGCGGGCCCTCCGTCGATCGCCTCGAACTCGACGCCGCCCTTGCAGAGGCCGACCGCCGCCACGAGCCGCTCGACGCCGGGCAGCCGCCCGTGCGGGATCGCGACGCCGCTCCCCACGCCGGTCGAGGCCAGCGCCTCGCGCTCCTCGAAGACCTGGGTGATCGCGGCGGCGTCGAGGCGCGCGTCGTCGCGCACGAAGAGCTCCGCGAGCGCCTCGAGCGCCTCGCGCTTGTCCTCCGCGTGGAACTCCACGCACACTCGCGAAACGGCGAGGATCTCGGAGAGTCGCACGTGCCTGCTTCCTCACGCCGGCGGCGCGGATCGCTGAGTACACCCGAGCAGCGGCTCGATGCCAGCCGCAAGTGGCGCTCGAGCCTGGAGCCCAGGAGGAGATCGCGCGGCCCACCCGCCCGAGCGCGCTCAGACGGGCGGGACGCGATCACATGGGTCGCCGAGGACGCTTCAGGCGCCGGAGAGCGGCCCGCGCTTGCCGCTCAGCTGCGTGACGCCGCCCGACTGCCGCTTCCGATCGGTCGCGGCGTCCTTGGAGTCGCGCACCTGCCGGTCCACCTTGTCCATCACGAGATCGATCGACGCGTACATGTCCTCCGACTCCACCGTACCGGCGAAGCGCTCGCCGTCCGCGCGGATCGAGAGCTCCACGATGTGGAGATGGCGCTCGGTCGAGAGGACGACGTCCGCCTCGAGCGGCGTCCGCATGTACTTCTGCATCTTCGCGATCTTGTCCCGAGCGTAATTCTTGAGGCCCTCGGACGACTCGACATTGCGGAACGTGAAGTGAACCTGCATGGACAGACACCCCTTTGGCCGCCCGGGACCACCTGAGGGCTGGGCCCGAGCTGGCCGGTTCAGAAGTACTTCTTGCGCTTCGACGAGCTCAGGATACCAAGCATCTCGCGATACTTGGCGACAGTTCTGCGCGCGATGACGATCTGGCTGTCGGCGAGGATCTCGACGATGCGCTGATCGCTGTGCGGGTTACGCGTGTCCTCCTCCCCGATGATCTTCTTGATCGCCTGCTTGACGGCCTCGGAGGCGATGTCCTCCTTGGTGCCCTCGCGCTTGATGGCGCTGTTGAAGAAGAACTTCAGCTCGTAGACGCCGCGGGGCGTCGCGACGTACTTGTTGCTCGTCACGCGGCTGATGGTGCTCTCGTGCATGCCGACCGCCTCGGCGACGTCGCGCAGGATCATCGGCTTCAGGAACTCGATGCCGCGATCGAAGAAGTCGCGCTGCTTCTCGACGATGCAGTCGGTGACCTTGACGATCGTCTTGCGCCGCTGGTCGATGCTGCGGATGAGCCACTGCGCCGAGCGCAGCTTGTTCTGGATGTACTCCTTCGCCTTCGGATCGCCCGCCATCGCGGCGCGGTAGAAGCCGCTGATCTTGAGCTTCGGCATCCCGTCGTCGTTGGCGACGACGAAGTACTTGTCGCCGACCTTGTGCACGTAGACGTCGGGGACGATGTAGCGCGGCTCCTCGGAGACGTAGTTGCGGCCCGGCCGCGGCTCGAGCTCCCCGATGACCTGCGCCACGTCGTAGATCTCGTCGACGGGCACGTCGAGATCGCGCGCGATGGCCGCGTAGTTCTTCTTCTCGAGGTTGTCGAGGTGCTCGTCGATCACCCGGAGCACCAGCGGATCCATCCCGTGGTGCTCCGCCTGCACGTGGAGGCACTCGGCCAGCGTCCGCGAGGCGACGCCGATGGGATCCATCTGCTGGATGAGCTTGAGGACCTCCTCCGCGTCCTCCGGGTCGAGGTCCGCCTCGTCCGCGAGCTTGGGCACGACGTCCTCGGGCAGGACGCCCTCGAGCTTCAGGTAGCCGGCGTCGTCGAGGTTGCCGAGCACCAGCGCCGCGAAGCGCTGCTCGTCCTCGACCAGATCGCTCATGCGGATCTGCCAGCCCATGTGGTCGACGAGGTCCTCGCCCTCGCTGAGGGTGGCCTCGTAGCCGGGCAGCTCGTCCTCGTTACCGCGCCGGAACGAGGGGATGGGCTGC
Source organism: Pseudomonadota bacterium (assembly GCA_023427125.1). Taxonomy (GTDB): domain Bacteria; phylum Myxococcota_A; class Polyangia; order Polyangiales; family Sandaracinaceae; genus JAEZBP01. The sequence goes on from JAEZBP010001011.1 coordinate 3,470, forward strand.
TGCAGCGAGTGGTTCTCGAGGTAGCGCTCCCAGTCGATCTCCTCGGCCTTCTTCTCGCCGTCCTTGGCCTCTCCCTTCAGGACGTCGTCCGCGCGCTCCACCCGCTCCATCGGGGTCTCGGGGATCTCCGGCGGCTCGCCACCCCCGTTCGCGTCGGCGCCGGCGCCGGGCTCGAGCGAGTCCTCGAGCACCGGGTTCTCCAGCATCTCCTCGTGGACGAGGGCCTCGAGCTCGAGCCGGGACATCTGGAGCAGCTTGATCGCCTGCTGCAGCTGCGGGGTCATCACGAGCTGCTGCGAGAGCCGTAGCTGCTGCTTGATCTCCATCCCGTCTCCTGCCTCTCGGTGTCCGTTCCTTCGCGCGTCGCCCTAGGTGTCGGGCCTGTGCTCGGGGCCTGTCATCGTCCCCGTCGCGACCGCTGCACCAAGACTATAGGTCTCTCGGGCGCTCATGGGAACCGAAGTTGCATATCGATAGCTCACGGCCCTCGTTTTCCCTGCCGCCTCCACGAACGAAGATGTAGCCCCCTTGGGCGTTCGGCGCCCGCGCCGGGCCTAATCCACCAGCTCTTCGAGGACCTCGCGCAGCGCGCGGAGCGGCTCGTAGACGTGGTCGCGCACGCGATCGCCCTCGGCGCGCGCGAGCGCGATCGCGGCCGTGCGGTCCCGCTCGAGCGACGTGGCGAGATCCGACAGCGCGTCGGCGAGGATCGGCTTGAGCGCCTCGGTGGGGTGCGCGCGTGTGGCGGCGAGCGCCTCGGCCAGCGTCTCCTTCACGAGCTCCGCGCGGGGGAGGTCCTCGTCGAAGAAGCGGCGGAGCGCGCCGCCCGCGAGCAGCCCGCTCTGGTAGCCGGCGAAGCGCGCCATCGCAGGGCCGAGCGCCGCGCGCACC
>JAEZBP010000354.1 GCA_023427125.1 Pseudomonadota bacterium
GTCGACTTCGATCAGGTCTTCGAGGCCGGCGGGGTCACGGCCGAGGAGCGCGACCAGGTGAAGAAGGCGCAGGATCTGCTGGCCAGCCTGCCGGCGGAGACGCCCGCGGCGGTGAAGAAGCAGATCGTCGAGGCGTCGCTCAAGGCCTTCGGCGTGTCCACTACGCTGATCATCGAGTCGGCGGTCGGCGAGCTGGAGGCGCTCGAGGCCTTCATCGTCGCCGGCCAGGGCGAGACCCAGGGGCTGCTCGCCGAGGCCAGCCAGCGCATCACCGCGCTCGATCAGGAGATCACGGCGCTCCGCCAGAGCATGGACCTGGCGATGCAGGAGCAGAAGCAGCGCACGGCCGCTGCGAACGGCAAGAAGCTCGAGATCCAGCAGGTGCTCGAGTTCTTCGGCCAGGAGGCGGTCGCGAAGGTCGTCCGCGAGTCACCAAAGCTGCACGAGCCCGCCGAGGGCTGAGAGGATCGCTCGCGCGGAGGGCCGCGCGAGAGAGCTCGCCGCGCGGAGGGTCGCGCGAGAGCTCGCCGCGCGGAGGGCCGCGCGAGAGAGAGTTCGCCGCGCGATGGGCCGCGCGACAATTGGAGGCGTTCAATGGCTGGGTCGGGTTTGTTCGCGCGTATCGGGAACCTCTGGAAGGGGTTCGTCAGCCTCTGGATCGCCGACGTCGAGAAGGCGCACCCCGAGATCGCCTACGAGAACGCCATCAACTCGATGGTCGAGAAGTACGCCGCGCTCAAGCGGGCGACGGCCGCGATCATCCGGCGCCGCGAGGACGTCGAGGGGCGCCTGAGCGCGCAGGAGAAGGAGCTGGCCGAGGTCGACGCCGACCTGAACGTCGCGCTCGAGTCGGGCCAGGACGATCTCGCGATGCTCCTCATCCAGAAGAAGAACCAGCTGGAGGAGAGCCTCAAGGGGCTGCGCGAGGATCTCACGGTCGCGGTGACCGACGCCGACAGCGCCAAGTCCTCGCTCCTGCAGGTGCAGGCGGAGATCCGCAAGCTGCAGGCCGAGAAGGACAACATGCTCGCCAAGATGCACTCGGCCGACGCGCGCCTGCGGGTGCAGGAGCAGCTCGAGGGCCTCTCGGTCGACGCCGAGGTCAAGGCGCTCGACAACGTGCGCAGCCACATCAAGAACAAGATCGCGGAGGCGAACCTCGGCGCGGAGCTGGCGGAGTCGGATCTCGACAAGCGGCTCGCGAAGCTCCGGAACAAGGCCGGCGAGGTGACCGCCAAGCAGCAGCTCGAGCAGCTCAAGGCCGCGCGCGCCGCCCAGAAGGCCGCGCAGCGCACCATGTGAGATCGCAGCATCGAAGACGCAGCATGTGAGCTCGTGGCGGCGAGCCTGAGCTCCCGTGAACGCATTACGGAAAGAGATCGAAATGGCTGAAGGATCGGTGAAGCTCACTCCGTTCGCGAAGATCTTCGTGGCGGTCGTGGTCCTCGGGGTGATCGGATTTACCTCGTGGTTCTGGTTCAAGGACGACATCCGCTGCTGGTCGAGCCCGGACGCCGAGGGCTGCGGCGGGACCGCAGAGGGGACCGATGGAGGCGAGGGGCCCGCGAACGGCACGCAGGTCGGCGCCGAGGACTTCGCCGGGCTCGCCGGCGCGCCGGCCGATCCGGATCGCAACGCGCCGCACAACGTGCAGGCCGCGCAGGTCGGCACCGGCCGGCTCAACCGGCCGCTCCGCGTCGGGATCAACACGTGGGCCGGTCACGCGCCGGGCATCGTCGCGAACGGCGGCCTCGCGGCCGGGAACGCGAACAGCATCTACATGCGCGCTCACAACCTGCAGGTCGAGCTCGTCATCATGGACGACCCGGCCGCGAAGCTCACCGCGTTCCAGGCGGGTGAGATCGACATCATGTGGGACACGGTCGACTCGTGGGCCCGCGAGGCGGCGGTGCTCGCCGCGAACAACAAGCGCGGCCGCGCCATCATCATGGAGGACTGGTCGCGCGGCGGCGACGGCATCGCCGCGACCGCGCAGATCCGCAGCGTCGAGGACCTCGCCGGCAAGCGCATCGCGACGACGCAGTACACGCCGAGCCACTGGCTCCTGCTCTACCTGATCTCGCAGTCCGGGCTGACGCCCGAGCAGCGCCGGGAGGTCGAGGACAACCTCGTCTTCGCAGCGGAGGCGCCTGCCGCGGCGGCGATGTTCCGCGCCGGCCGGGTGGACGCGGCGGTGACCTGGGAGCCCGATCTCTCGACGTCGGTCGAGGGCCGGGGCCAGGGCGCGCACGTGCTCGTCTCGACCACCGCGGCGACGAACGTGATCGCCGACGTGCTGGTCGCCCGCCAGGAGGTCATCGATCAGGCGCCCGCGACGCTCGCGGCCTTCGTGGCCGGCTGGTTCGAGGGCATCGAGGCGATGCGCAGCAACCCGCAGGGCACCAACGCGGTGATCGGTGACGCGCTGAACCTCGACGAGGAGACCGTCTCCGGCATGCTCTCGGGCCTCAAGCTCACGCCCTTTGCGGACAACGCGCAGTTCTTCGGGCTCACCGGCGCCGGCGAGGGTCACTACGCCACCCTCTTCGCCACCGCGCACCGCATCTGGCGCCGGAAGGGCGTGATCAACCAGTCGGTCCGCGCGCCGGACACCGTCGAGACGCGCTTCGTCGCGGCGCTCGCCGATCAGTACCGCGGTCAGGCCGTCGTCGAGCCCACGGTGCAGGCGGCGCCGCCGTCCGAGGCGGACACGCCGATCATCAACCGGCAGCTCTCGATCCACTTCACGCCCGGATCGGCCGACATCATGCCGGGGTCGTTCTTCACGCTCGACGCGCTCGGCGAGACGATGACCTCGTTCGGCGGCACCGTGCTGCGCATCGAGGGCAACACCGACTCGACCGGCTCGCGCAACACCAACATCGTCCTCTCGCAGCAGCGCGCGGACGCGGTGCGCGCGTACCTCGTCGAGAACCACGGCCTGCCGGCCGAGCGCATCCAGACGATCGGGCGCGGGC
>JAEZBP010001015.1 GCA_023427125.1 Pseudomonadota bacterium
GGTCTGCGTGGAGGCGCGCTGCAGCTATCGCGCGACGTCGGTGGCGGGCGAGGTGCTCGCCTCGGCGGCGGAGGCGCAGGCGCAGGCGGGCGACTGGAGCGGCGCGCTCGAGACCTACGAGCTCGCGTTCCGCGCGTTCGAGACGGCGGACGCGCCGGTCTCGCCGGAGATCGCGTGCGGCGCCGCGGAGCTCATCCTGCGGACCGCGACGGACGCGGACGCGCGCGAGCGCGGGGCCCGGCGAGCGGATCTCTGCTTCCGGATCACGGTGCCGACCCACCCGGGCCGGCTGGCGGTGCGCCGCGCGCTCGCGCGGCTGCGCTTCGAGGGGCTCGACATCGGGCGCTTCGATCAGGCGGAGCCGGCCGAGCGCTTCTTCACGCAGCAGCCGAGTCGCCCGACGGTCGACGCGGTCGAGGTGGACGTGCAGATGCCCGACCTCGAGCCGCGCGAGCCGGCCGCCCACACGGCGGTGCGCGAGCGGCTCCTGAGCGAGGACGGCACCGCGGCGATCGCGGAGTGCTTCATCCAGGACTGGGAGACGAACCACGACCGCAGCGCGGCGGCGGAGCTCGCGATGAGCTTCTCCTCGCGGCTGCGCGACATGGGGAGCTACGACGTCTTCGAGCCGTCGCTCGTGATCAACAAGACGACGACCGCGGAGGACGGCTTCGAGCCCTGCCTCGCCGCCGCGCTCCCGGGGCTCTTCGATCCCTCGAACCGCTCGCTCCGCGGCGACGCCTGGACCCAGACCGTGCGGATCACGGCGCGAATCCAGTAGCCCGTCAGCGCGTCGGGGCGCGCAGCCGATCGAGCGCCACCGCGGCGACGATGATCGCGCCGACCACGATCTCCTGCACGTAGGTCGGGACGCCGGTCAGGGTGCAGCCGTTCGCCAACACCGCCATGAAGAACGCGCCGAGCAGCGAGCCCGCGATGCTCCCGCGCCCGCCCGAGAGGCTCGCGCCGCCGAGCACCACCGCCGCGATCACGTCGAGCTCGAGGCCGAGCGCGGTCGTCGGATCCCCGACGGTGAGCCGGCCGAGCTGCATGACCCCCGCCAGCCCGGCGAACACCCCCGCGATCACGTAGACCGCGAGCTTGATCCGATCGACTCGCACACCACAGAGGTGCGCGGTCGGCTCGCTGCTCCCGACCGCGATCGTGTGCACGCCGAAGACGGTGCGGCGCAGCACGAACGCGGCCAGCGCCGCCAAGAGCAGCGTGATCCACACCCCGCGCGACACGATCAGCCACCCTGGCTCCGGCGTCTTCGTCATCAGCTCGGCGAGCCAGCCCGCCGGCGCGTTCACCGTCTGCTCGCCGGCCAACCACTTCGCCACGCCACGCGCGATCCCCATCGTGCCGAGCGTGACGATGAAGGGCACGATGCGCAGGCGCGTGATCGCGAGCCCGTTGATCGCGCCGACCAGCGCGCCCGCCGCCACGCCTCCGAGGAGCGCCACGAGGGGCGAGGCGCCGCTCTTCAAGAGCAGCGCGACCACGACGGACGCGAGCGCCACCACCGAGCCGATCGAGAGATCGATCCCGCCGCTCGCCATCACGAAGGTCATGCCGATGGCGCCGAGCCCCACGATGACCGTCTGCGTCGCGACGGTCTTGAGGTTGTAGAGGCTCAGGAACCGATCGGGCACGAGGATCGCGAAGAGGACGAGCGCGAGCGCGAGCCCCACGATCGGACCGGCGATCGACAAGAGGCGGCGCGCCTCCGAGAGGAGCGGCCTCACGCGGCCCCTCGCGTCCCTTCGCGCGGCCCACCGCGCGACGAAGAAGCCTCCGCGAGGAGCTCGCGCTCGGTCCACTCGCTCACCGGGCGGGCCTGCCCGAGCACGCCGCGGTGCATCACCGCGATGCGGTCGCAGACGCCGACGAGCTCCGGCAGGTAGCTCGAGATCATCAGCACCGCCTTCTGCGCCGCCGCGAGCTCGCCGATGCGCTGGTAGATCTCCACCTTGCTCCCGACGTCGACGCCGCGCGTCGGCTCGTCGAGCAAGAGGACGTCCGCGTCTTGATGGAGCAGGCGCGCGAGCGCGACCTTCTGCTGGTTGCCGCCGCTGAGCTCCGCGGCCGGCTGCTCCCCATCGCGCGCGCGGATCGAGAGGCGCGCCATCCACGCCGAAGCCGCCGACGCGCGGCCGGCCCGATCGATGACGCCGAAGCTAGCAGCCGGCCGCGAGAGCGTGACGTTGTCGGCGATCGACATCCCGAGCGCGAGCCCCTCATGCTTGCGATCCTCGCTCAGGAGGCCGAGCCCCTGCGCGATCCGGGCGTGCACCGGCCGGCCGCGATCGGCCACCGACGCGACGATGACGCGCCCTGCGCGGACCGGCGCGAGGCCGTAGATCGCGCGGATTAGCTCGGTGCGTCCGGCGCCGACCAGGCCCGCGATGCCGAGGATCTCCCCGCGGCGGAGCGTGAGGCTGGCGCTCGAGGGCGAAGGCGCCCCCGCCAGCTGATCGAGCTCGAGCACGGCCTCGCCCGGCTCGTGCGCGACGCGCGGGTACACCTCGCCGAGCGAGCGCCCGAGCATCGCCTCGAGAATCCTCTCGAGGGTGGCGCTCGCGAGCTCGCCCGTCGCCACCGTGCGGCCGTCGCGCAGCACGGTGTAGCGATCGGCGATGCGCTGCACCTCCTCGAGGAAGTGGCTGATGTAGACGATCGAGACGCCGCGCTCGGTGAGCCGCCCGATCAAGGCGTCGAGCGCGCGCGCCTCCGCCGCCGAGAGCGAGCTCGTGGGCTCGTCGAGGACGACGACGCGCGCCTCACCGAGGAGCGCGCGCCCGAGCTCGACGAGCTGTCGCGGGCCCGGGCCGAGCTCGGCCACCTCGCGATCGGGGTGGAGCTCGCTCGAGCCCAAGAGCGCGAGGACCTGCTCGACCCGGGCGCGCTGCGCGCGCGGGGTGAGCACGCCGAGGCGGTGCGCCTCTCGGCCGAGGAGGAGGTTCTGCGCAACGCTGAGCTCGGGGGCGAGCACGAGCTCCTGGTAGATCATCGCGACGCCGCGCGAGAGCGCCTCACGCGGCCCGCGGGGCGCGTAGCGCTGCCCCTCGAGCTCCATCACACCGGCATCGGGCGCGGTGGCCCCGGAGAGGACCCGCATGAGCGTGCTCTTGCCCGCCCCGTTCTCGCCGATGAGCGCGTGGACCTCGCCGCGGCGCACCTCGAGGTCGACGCCGTCGAGCGCGGGCACGGCGCCGAAGCGCTTCACGATGGCCCGCATGCGGAGGATCGTCTCCGCCTCACGATCGGTCATTCAGTCCTCGAAGAGCCAGGTGCGCCCGAGGTCGGTGGTGAGCAGGATCGCGTCGGGCCCGTCGGCCGAGCGCTGGAGGATCGCGACCGCGCGTCCGGTGCGGAGCGCGCGGAGCGCCGTCACCGACCGAACGCGCGAGTGCGCGTCGATCAGGCGCATGAGCGCGTCGCCGGTCGGCGTGGAGAGCCGCGCGGTGAAGCCGTCCTCCTGGCTACCGAAGACGCTGAGCACCCCGAGCCCGTCGACGCTCACCCCCGCCTCGGGGCCGCCTTCCTCCGGCTCGAGCACCACCCTCATCGGCGCGTGCTCCGCCGGCGCGAAGGCGAGCCCGCTCGAAGCGACCCACACGCTCTCGTCACTCGCGAAGACGGCGACGCCGCCGATCACCTCGGCCATCGTCGCCGCCGCGTCGACCGGGCCCGCGAAGGGCGCGATCTCCGCGGTCGTGGCGTCGACCGCGTAGCGCCCGACTACGCCTCGATCCCGCGCATCGGCGCCGACCGCCCACAGCGTGCCGTCCTGCGCGGCCGCGAACGCCGCCCAGTAGGAGACGCCCGCCGGGCGCTCGAGCGCGCGCTGCGGCGAGAGCTCGCCCGTGTACGACACGAACTGCACGAAGTCGCTGTAGCAGCTCGCGCGGTTGATGTAGCGGGTGTCGCAGAGCACGCGCTCGAGCGACCCGCGCCGCAGCACGAGCGCGCCGTCCGCGAGGGGCCACGCGTCGGCCGTCCCGCGCTCCAGACCACCGGGCAGCGCCGTCAACTCAACTTGCCTCGCCAGGCTCTCGTTCACGCTGCCCTCGATCGGCAGCGCGCTCGGCATGAGCCGGTGCGCGGCGCGGCGCGCGTTGATGGCCTCCTGCATGGACCGGATCTGCCGCGTCAGCTCGGTGATCTCGGCGCGGCTCTTCGGCAGGATGCGGCGGAACCACCGCTCCGCCTCGCTCTCCTCCGGCGGCTGCGCCAGCTTGGCCGGCACCGCGAAGTAGAGGTGGGGCGCCTCGGCGCGGGCCTGCATCATCAGGGAGCCGAGCTCTCTGCACCCGCGCGCCGCGTCGAGGGCCAGGCCGGCGAAGCGCTCCCGCTCGCGCAGGCCGGTGGGATCCTCCGCGTCCCGCGTGACCCGCTCCATGCGTGACATGTGCTCGAGGGCGCGCTCGAGGCCCCACGGATCGGGTGCGTCGCCCCGCATGGACGCGACGCAACCGAAGGCCGCGCCGGTGACCTGCTCCACGAGCGTCTTCTCGCGGGCCGTCTGCCGCGCGTCGAGGAAGAACCAGACGCCGAAGGCCATCGCGGCGAGGAAGGGCAGCGAGACCAGCGCCGCGATCAGCCCGCGCTTGCGTCGCCTCCCTGCGAGCGCCTCTTCATCCGCGTCGAGGTCCGGGTCCATGGTCGGACCCGAGGATACGCACAGCGGTGCGCTGACGATAGGGTCGCGTTACCGGCGCCGCCCTTTCACGGCGGCGAGAGCCGCCGGCCGGGCCCGCGCTCGAGCACCGTCGCCGGCAGGAGATCGGATCCCGTCGGCCGGGACCGGATCCGCAGCGTCCCGTCCCAGTCGGCGAGCGGGATCAGATCGCGCGCGCTCTCGTTGGGCCGGCCTCTCCAGTCCACGAGCGCGACGCCCCTCCCCCGCTCGGAGGGCCGCGCGAAGCGATGGCCGGCGAGCAAGAGGCGCAGGACGCGCACGCGCCCCGCGATCGCCGCGCGGTCCGGCGCGTCCGCTCGGCGCGCGAGGTAGGTCTCGTAGGCGGAGAGCGCGATGTCGTCGAGCCGCAGGCGATCGGCGAGCTCCCCGAGCTCGAGGAAGACGGTCGCATCGGCGGTGAGCTGCGACGCCTCGTCGACGCTCGCGAACGCCTCCTCGAGGCGACCCGCTTCGGCGTGGCGGCGGGCGGCGGCCCGCAGCTCGGACGATCGGGCCTCGGCGCCTCGCTCCGGCTGCGCCTCCACTGCGCACGGCGCGCCGAAGAGGAGGAGCGCGACGACCCCGTGGAGGAGCTTGCCCATGTGGCCAGGATAGCGCCCGACCGCCCGGCCCCGCGAGGGTGGGCGCGCGGCTCGCCGATCGGTATCCTCGCGCGCCATGAGCAAGACGGACGGGCGCGGCGAGCTCGAGGAGCTCGCGAAGCAGATTCAGCACCACGAGGCCGCGTACCGGCGTGGCGAGCCGGAGATCACCGACTCCGAGTTCGACGCCCTCTTCGATCGCTATCGCGAGCTCGCGGACGCGCTCGGCCTCGCGCCCTCGGAGCGCATCGACACCAAGCCGGGGGAGGATCACACCGAGGGCTTCGAGACCGTCGAGCATCGCGTGGCGATGCTCTCGCTCGAGAAGCTCACGCCCAACCGTAAGGACAGCAAGGGCGCGCCGATCCCCCTCGAGGAGCAGCTCGAGCAGTGGTACGAGCGGCGGCGCGTCGAGCTCGAGCTCTCGGCCAAGGCGGAGCTCCCGCTCTTCGTCGAGCCGAAGGTCGACGGCGTCAGCGTCTCCTTGCTCTACCAGGGCGGCAAGCTCGCCCGCGCGGTGACCCGCGGCGACGGGCGCAAGGGCGACGTCATCACGCGGCAGGTCCTCGCCGCGCGCGCGGTCCCCGAGAAGCTGCGCGGGGTGACCGCCGGTGAGCTCGAGATCCGCGGAGAGCTCTATTGGCCCACCCAGGCCTTCCTGGACTACAACGCGCGGCTCGAGGCGGCCGGAGAGCGCGCGCTCATCAATCCGCGCAACGGGTGCGCCGGCCTGATCAAGCGCAAGGAGCCCGAGGGGCTCGAGCACACGGGGATCCGCTCATTCCTCTACCAGATCCCCTGGGCCGAGGGCGTCGATGTCCCCGCGACGCAGCACGAGGTGATCGCCTGGCTCGGCGAGCGCGGCGCGGACGTCTACGTCGAGGAGGTCCGCGTCGTCCAGGACGCGCGCGAGGCGTTCGCCTATTGCGAGCAGTACGGCGAGCGCCGCGCCACCCTGCCCTTCGAGATCGACGGGATGGTCATCAAGATCGACGAGCACCGCCACTACGGGCGGCTCGGCGAGACCGGGCACCACCCCCACTGGGGCATCGCCTACAAGTTCCCGCCCGAGCGCAAGCCGACGCGGCTCATCGGCGTGGTCGTGCAGGTCGGAAAGAGCGGGAAGCTCACCCCGGTCGCGGAGCTCGAGCCGGTCTTCCTCGCCGGCACCACCGTAAAGCGGACCTCGCTCCACAACTTCGTCGAGGTGGAGCGCAAGGACATCCGGATCGGCGACATGGTGTACGTCGAGAAGGCCGGTGAGATCATCCCTCAGGTCATCGGCGTGAAGCTGGACGAGCGCCCGAGGGACGCGCAGCCGATCCACCGCCCGCACGAGTGCCCGGCCTGCGGGACGCTGGTCCTGACCGAGGACGTCTTCATCTATTGTCCGAACCCCGCCTGCCCGGCGCAGGTCCGGGAGCGCCTCGAGCACTTCGTGAGCCGCAGCGCGCTCGAGGTCGATGGGATCGGCAGCAAGCTCATCGATCAGCTCGTCGAGCGGATGAGCGTCACGAGGCCGCACGAGCTCTTCGGGCTCGACGTCGCGACGCTGGCCGGGCTCGAGCGCATGGGCAAGAAGAGCGCGGAGAACGTCGTGAAGGGGCTCGAGGCCGCGAAGGATCGCGGCCTCGCGCGGGTCCTCGTGGGCCTGGCGATAAGGCACGTCGGCGAGACGATGGCGGAGGACCTGGCCGGCTACTTCCACTCGGCCGACGCCCTCCTCGACTTCGCCGCGCGCTACGCCGCCGCCGATCCGAAGGCGATCGAGACCGTCGCGCCGGAGAAGGGCACCGGCGCGATCGAGGGGCTCGGGCGCAAGAGCGCCGACTCGATCTTCGGAGAGCTCGCGTCGCCCGCCATGCGCGAGATCTTCGACGGCCTGCGCGCCGCCGGCGTTAAGCTGACGGCCAACGAGGAGAAGCGCGAGGAGGTCGACGGCGTGGCCGGCAAGACCTTCGTCATCACCGGCACCCTCCCGACGCTCAAGCGCAAGGACGCCGAGACGCGCATCAAGCAGGCGGGCGGCAAGACGAGCGGCTCGGTCTCGAAGAAGACCGACTTCGTCGTCGCCGGCGAGGAAGCCGGGAGCAAGCTCGAGAAGGCCCGCGAGCTCGGCGTCACCGTCATCGACGAGGCGCAGCTCCTCGATCTGCTCGG
>JAEZBP010000355.1 GCA_023427125.1 Pseudomonadota bacterium
GCGCGTTCTGATGGAAGGGCAGGGGGTTGTGCCGGTAGACGAAGCGCACGTCGTCGCCGTACTGCGTCGCGATCTGCTCGAGGGTCGGCAGCACGCGCGCGCAGAAGGGGCACTGGAAGTCCGAGAACATCACGATCGTGACGAGCGCGTCGGCGCGGCCGCGCGAGGGACGGCCGTCGATCGGGACGCGGTAGACCGCGCTCGGATCCGGCACCGGCCGCGCGGGTGGCGGCGCGTACCCGGCGTCGCTTCCGTCGACCTCGTCGCTCGGCGCCTCACGGCCCTGGTGCATGAAGTGCGCGTAGAGGCGGCCGCGCTCGACGCCGCTCGCCATCGCTCGCCGCGCGATGGCGATCTCTTCGCGCACGAGGGCGTCGAACGCCTCGAAGGGCTGGGCACCCATCAGCACGCGGCCATTGATGAAGAAGGCCGGCGTGCCACGCGCCAAAAGCCGCGCGGCGATGGCCTGGTCCGCCTCGATCCGTGCTTGGTGCGCGTGGCCATCGAGCGCGCGGCTCAGCTCGGCGGCGTCGAGCCCGGCCCGCGCGCCGTAGGCCTCGAGGTCGGCGCGCGAGAGGGCGCGCTGGTTCTCGAAGAGGAGCGCGTGGTAGCGCCAGAAGAGCGCGTCGCCGCCCTGCCGATAGGCCTCCATGGCCGCCTCGGCGGCGGGCAGCGCGTCGTTGTGGAAGGGCAGGGGGTTGTTGCGCCAGACGATCCGGACCTCGCGCGGGTGCTCGTCGAGCAAGCGATCCAACGTCGGCTCGACGCGCGAGCAGAACGGGCACTGGAAGTCCGAGAACATCACGATGGTGACCAGCGGATCGTCCGCGCCCCGCGCGGGCGCTCGATCGGCGTCGACGCGGAAGCGCTCGACCGGCTCCCCTTCGAGCTCGGCGTGCTCCTCCTGCGGCTGCTCGCGCTGGGCGGCGAGGAGGCTGTTCGAGCGAAGCTCGGCGAGCACCTCGTGCCGGATGCTCGCGCGGAGCGCGGCCTCGTCCTCCGCGCACGCGCAGGTCTGCGAGGTGGCGCACGATGCGAGCAGGAGCGCGAGGAGCGCGAGGGCGAGCGTCCTTGTCATTGTGCCGACGCTAGCAGGCCGCCGCGAGAGTCGCCGCTCCGCCCGCTGGCTCAGCGCGGGCAGCGCGCGACGCGAGAGAGCCCGCCACCCGGCGCCAGCGCCCACGCCCCCGAGTAGTCGCGCTCCGTGGCGTCGTAGAGATCCTCGATGCGGGGATCGTGTCCGTCCACGCGGCCCGGACGCGAGAGCCCCGGCCGACGCGCTCGAGCGCGAGTGACCTCGATGCACCCATTCGCGTCGACCGATCGCGCGCTGCCGCGAGTGTCTCGGGTGCTCCACGACCAGCGCATCCGCTCGCCGTCCCACCGCTCTCCCCCGCGCTCGGAGGTGAACGCGCCGATCGGGAGGACGCCAGCGAGGAGGAGCGCGCCGCCCTCTCGACGCAGGAGAAAGACCGCCCGATCGCCCGCTCTCAGCGAGGCGCCGGGCTCGTCGCCACGGGATCGCTCGACCGCGACCCAGCGTCGGTCGCGCGAGAAGACCGCCCGCGTCCACTCGACCCACTCGGTCTGGCAGGGGGCCACATAGCACGCGAGCGAGCCCTCGAGCGCGCAGAGCGCGTGGTGGTAGCGGGTGCTCAGCACCACGAGGCGCGGATGGATGGCCTCCACGCGCGTGCGCTCGAGGTCGTCGAGGTCGTCCGGGGCATCGACCGGGGTGAGCGCGAGGGGTCTCGGCGCCCGCCCGTCGGGTCCTCGGTCGCAGGTCCCGCCGACCGAGCGCGCGCTCGGCCACTCGAGCAGGCGCTCACCTCGTTCCCGTGACGCGAGGCAGACGTACCACCCACGGGGGGGCGCGTCGGGGCCTGCCTCCTCGGGCGGGAGGATCGGCCGGATCATCGCTTCTGCGAGCTCCCACGAGGCAGGCGCCTCGAAGCAGCGCGTGGCCACCGGAGGGCTCCACGCGTCCAGGTCGCGCTCGGCGGCCACCGACAGGCAGAGCTGCGGTGCGGCGCCATCGAGCGTGATCCACGTCGCGCGGAGGCCGTCCTGGACCTCTTGACGGATCCGCGCCCCTGCGCGGCGCTCGACGAAGGCGCGTGCGCGCTCGAGGCGCTCGAGCTCGTCGAGATCGCGCAGCGCCCGATCGAGCGCGAGGGCGAAGATGCCGTCGCGGCGCCAGACCTCCAGCTCGAGCACGTGGACGCGCTCGCCTCGGGCGAGCTCGGCGTCGACGCGCGCCCAGTGCGTATCGTTCGGATACCGCGCCCGCACGATGCGGCGGACACAGAGGGTCCCGCTCGCCGGCGCGGCGTCCCCAACGCGCTCGTCGCGGTCGCGCCGCTCAACGAGGAGAGGATCGGGCGCGCCGCGGTTCACCGATGCGAACAGGCGGTGCAGATCGCGCGCGATGATCGCCGCGTCCTCGCGACCCTGCTCCGGCGAGACGCCGGTGACTTCGAAGGGCGCGGCGATCTCGATCAGGGGGCAGTCGGGAACGGGAGGCTCGGCTGGGGCGGCGCTCGGCTCCGAGGGCTCGGCTCGCCGTTCGGGGGGCGACGGCGGCGGCTCGGCGCGCACGCGCGGGGGCGGAGCGCCCGAGCAGGCGACGGAGAACAGCGAGACGGCAAGCAGGGCGCGCGTCGACGGCACGGCATACGGTGGGCGCGGCGAGCGCGCGGTTCAAGGCGTGCGCGTACCCGCTCGCGCGGACTCAGAAGAGGCTGAGCTGCCGGCCGCCGAGGCGCATGAAGCGCTCGCCCACCAACGCGAGCACGCTGTCCGCCGCCGGCGCGAGCTGGCGCTCGAGGTAGTGGGCGTAGTCGATCGGCGCGGTCCGCCTCTGAATCGGCTGGGGGCCGCGGGTGGTGATCACGTAGGCGACCTCGCGCGGCGTGCCCTCGAGCTGGCGCGCGGCGACGATGTGCGGCGGGACGCTCTTCGAGTAGCTCTCGAGCTCGCGTCGCAGGCGCTTCGAGTAGACGAGCGAGTCGTCGAGGCGGCCGGCGTAGAGGTCGTCGGTGAGCGCGCCGATCCACTCCGCGTAAGGCTCGTTCAGGAAGACGCGGCGCAGGAGCTCGCGCTGGAAGCTCCGCGCGAGCGGCGTCCAGTCGGTCCGCACCGCCTCGAGCCCCTTCACGACCACGTCGTGCGTTCCGTCCGCGCGCCGGATGAGCCCCGCGTAGCGCTTCTTCGAGCCCTGCTCGGAGCCGCGGATCGTCGGCATCAAGAAGCGCAGGTAGCAGGTCTCGAGCTGCACCTCGAGCGCGCTCTCGAGCCGGTGCTCCTCGCGCAGCGTGGCGCGCCAGTGATCGTTGATCGCGGCGACGAGCTCGCGGCCGAGCGCGAGGTTCTCCTCGAGGTCCGGGCGATCGCCGACGATGAAGAGCGAGTCGGTGTCGCCATAGATGACCGCGAGCCGGCGCGCCTCGATGAGCGCTCGCGTGCCCTGCAGGATCTCGTGGCCCCGCCGCGTGATCGAGCTCGCGAGGCGCGGATCGTAGAAGCGACAGGCCGGCGTCCCGAGCACGCCGTAGAACGAGTTCATCAGGATCTTGATCGCGCGCGAGAGCGCGGCGTCGCTCCGCTTCTTCGCCTCGTCGCGCGCGGCCCAGAGGCTCTCGATGACGCCGGGCAGGATGTGCGTGGTGCGCGAGAAGCGGGCGCCGCCGAAGCCCGGCACCGCGTCGTCGCCGGCCGTCGCGAGGCCCAGCGGATCGACGAGGAAGGTGCGGATGATGCTCGGATAGAGGCTCTTGAAGTCGAGGACCAGCACGTGATCGTGGAGGCCGGGCGCGGAGTCCATCACGTAGCCGCCGGGGCTCGCGAGGGCCTCCG
>JAEZBP010000358.1 GCA_023427125.1 Pseudomonadota bacterium
GCCCGCGCCCGATCCGCGAGCGGTCGCGCCTCGCGCGCGAGCGGTCGCGAGCGGCCACGAGCGGAGGGCGCCGGCACCCTGGCGCCGTCCGTTCACACCGGGGTCGCCCGCTCCATGGCATCTCTCACCGCATCGCTCCGGGCACGATCAGTGCTCGGCCACCCGGGGTCGATGCGAGCGTGCCGAACGACAGGAGGACTGACGCTGCTGGGGCTGAGCCTGACGCTCGCCGCCGGCTGCGTCGCCGATCCCGGCCAGCAGCTGCTCGCGACGGGGGAGCTCGTCTCCCCGAGCGGCGAGCCGCTCGCGCACCAGCCGATCGATCAGTACCAGATCACCTTCTTGGTCGAGGGCGAGGCGGGCGAGGTGGAGATCCGCCGCGTCTACTCGGACGCCGACGAGAGCGGCGAGCCCATCGTCACCGACGAGGGCGGCCGCTTCGCGATCATGCAGAACGCCCTCTCCCTCTCGTACCGCTGGGAGCGGGACGAGTACGTCTGCGAGGATCGGTGTGTGAGCTGGGAGGAGGTCTGCCAGACCGAGTCCGAGCAGATCTGCAGCACCTGCTACGAGGACTACTGCTGGGACGAGTGCTGGGAGGAGTGCTGGGACGAGACGTACTGCGACGACTACGAGTGCTGGACGGAGACCTGGTGCGACACGAGCTGCGGCACGTTCTGCGACACCGAGTCCTACGCCTGCGACTGCTACTGGCAGGACTACGTGGAGTGCTGGGACGAGTGCAGCGCGACGGTCGAAGACTGCGAGTGGGTCACCCGCACGTACACCTCTCCGGCCCCCTACGGCAGGGTGCTGAGCGCCGAGGCGGCCATCGCGCTCCCCGGCCGCCGCCCCGTCGTCGGCGAGCCGCTCGAGAGCCGACACCGCGAGTGCCGGCGAGGCGAGGAGTGCAACTACGACGAGCAGTGGGTGCAGCACGATCGCTTCGTCGTGCCCGAGCGCTGATCGGGTAGGCTGGGCGCATGGCTCGCCACCGTTGGCTCGCGTGGGCCGCGCTGCTCGCCGTCACCAGCTGCACCGAGGCGCACGATGAGCGCGACGCATCGCCGGATGCGCTCCTCGACGACGCGGCGCTCGCTGCAGACGCGGGCGCGGACGCCGGCGCGGACGCTGGAGCGGGCGAGGACGCTGGCGCCTTCGATGCGGCGGTCACGCTCGAGGACGCCTCGGCGCCGGAGCCGCCCGATCCTCCGGAGCCGCCCGATCCGCCGGCCGGCCCGGTCGAGCGCACCTTCCGCGTGCTCCACTGGAACGTGGCCGGCGCGACGATCCACCGCGGCCGCACCGACAGCGGGCTCGTCCGCGAGGTGCAGCAGGCCATCGGGGCGCACAACCCTCACTTCGTCGGCCTGAACGAGCTCTGTCGCTCGCAGTTCGACGCGCTGGTGAGCGCGCTCCGCGCGAGCCGCTGGCCCGAGGATCCCGAGCGCTTCGCCCGCTTCGTCGCGAGCCGCCCCGCCAGCACGACGCCCGCGGCGTGCGGGGCGTTCGGCAACGCGATCTTCAGCCGCCTCTCGCTCGGCGCGGCCGACCGCTTCGAGCTGCCCTCGGACGGCACGGTGGAGGATCGCTACCTGCTCTGCGCGCCGCTCCGCTCGCTGCCGCACATGCGCCTCTGCACGACGCACCTCACGCCCCGGATCGCCGACGGACACAACCGCGCGCAGCTCCGCGAGGTGGTGCGGCGGCTCGAGGCCTATCGAGCGAGCGGCGACACGGTCCTCGTGACCGGCGACTTCAACACCGAGCCCGACGCGGCCAGCATGGACGCGGTGTACGCGCCGGGCGTCGACACGCCCCACAACCGCAACAACACCGGGGAGTACCGCGAGCTCGACGACGCCGACCCCGCGCACTGCCGCGGCTACGGGGAGGCGACCGGCCAGCACAGCACCGGCGGTGCGTGCGGCAACGGGAGGAAGATCGACTTCGTGTTCGTCCGCCGCGACCGCATCGTGCGCTCGTACGAGTACGCCGCGGACGCGCGACCGCTGCTGCGCGAGTGCGCGGCGAGCGTCGGCACGCTGTGCTCGGATCACCGAATGATCACGGGGCGGGTGCGCGTGCGGATCGAGCGCTGAGGCAGCTCGATCTGCGACGCGCTACGCGAGGCCGAGGCGGCGGCGGAGCTGGCGCGCGGCCTGGCGCGAGACGGGCACCTCGTGACCATCGCTCGTGACGGCGAGGTAGCCCCCGGTCGGCAGCGGCTTGAGCCGCTCGACGCGCGCGCGGTGCCGGCGCGCGCGGCGGTGGACGCGCTCGAAGCGCCCGGGAGGGAGGCGCCGCTCGAGCTCGTTGAGCGAGAGCTCGGTCAAGAGCGCCTCGCCGCTCGCGAAGACGCGCACGAGCGGGCCGTCCACGATCGCGTGCGAGACGTCGCCCGGGCTCACGAGCCGCACCTCGCCGCGCACCTCGAGCGCGAGCCGATCGAGCGGCGCGGCGGGAGGCGGCTCGATCCGGGCGCGCGCCCGATCGATCGCCTTGGCGAGCCGCTCGGCCTCCACCGGCTTGAGCACGTAGTCGATCGCGCCGCGCTCGAAGGCGCTCACCGCGTGCTCGGGGTGCGCGGTCACCAGCACCACCTCGACGCCGAGGTCGGCGGCGACGTCCGAGACGTCGAGCCCCGAGAGCTTGCCCATGCGCACGTCGAGCAGCACCAGATCGACGTCGGCGCGATCGAGCGTGGCCAGCACCTCCTCGCCGCTCGCGCACTCGGCGACGATCTCGACGGCGGCCATGTCCGAGAGCAGCCGGCGCAGGCGCCTCCGGGCCATCAGCTCGTCGTCGGCGAAGAGCACGCGCAGGGGCCTCACGCGAGCGCCTCCTCGCTCGGGGCGCGCGGCGCGGCGAGCCGAGCCCTCGTGCGGCCGCGCTCGCTCGAGAGCTCGAGCACCGCCTCGCCGCGGTAGGCGAGCGCAATCCGGCGCTCGACCATCGCGATGCCCTCGCCGCCCGGTCTTCGCCCGAGGTAGGGGCCGGGGTTCTCGATCCCGATCTCGACGCGCTCGCCCGCGACCTCGATGCGCACGATCACCTCGCCCGCGTGCCCGGCCGAGGGCCCGTGGGTGATCGCGTTCTCGACGAGCGGCAGGAGCAGCATCGGAGGCACGCGCGCGTCGGGCGCGGGGTCTTCGACGTCGAGGCGGAAGACGTAGCGCTCGCGATCGCGGATCGCGTAGAGCGCGAAGAGGGCGCGCACGAGCTCGAGCTCGCGGGCGAGCGGCCAGGCCGGCGCGCGGATGCCCTCGAGCATCGCGCGGAGCATGGCCGCGAGCTTCAGCGTCGCGGCCTCGGCCACCGCCGGATCCTCGCGGCACCACTCGGCGATCGCGTTGAGCGTGTTGAAGAGGAAGTGCGGATCGAGGTTCGCGCGGAGCGCGAGCAGGCCCGCGCGCTCGGCCTCGGCGGCGTGCTTCGCGGCGCGCAGGCGCTCGGCCTCGACGTCGGCCTCGAGCTCGACGTCGCGCCCGAGGCCCCAGCCGCCGACCAGAAAGAGCACGGCGATCAGCGGGAGCCCCGAGGGATCGAGGACCCAGCCGAAGCCCTCGAGATCGAGCGAGCGCGGGACGAGCAAGCCGAGCACGAAGACCAGCGCGCCCATGGCGGCCACGTACGCGGCGTAGCCCGCGCTGCCGCGGGAGGACGCGAGGCGCCA
>JAEZBP010000360.1 GCA_023427125.1 Pseudomonadota bacterium
TCGAGCCGCAGCCCCGGCGGGCTCTCGGCCGCGATCGCAGCGGGAGCCTCGACGGGAGCAGGCGCCTCGCGCGCGACGTTCGGCGGCGATCCACCACAGGCGGTGAGGAGCGAGAGGAGCGCGATCCAGCGAGGCATGGTGACCCGATTAGCACAGGTCTATGCTCGCCCGCCGTGACCGCGACCGAGCTGCACAGCCTCGACCCCAAGGAGATCCTCAGGACCGCCGAGATCCTGCGTAAGCGGATCGCCGAGCGCTTCCCCGGATCGGGGCTCAGCAAGGTGGGCGACCAGCTCGTGCTCCTCGCCTCGCGCGCCGGCGCGACCTCGAGCCGCATCAAGAAGCCGAACCTCCGCGTGCGCGTGATCAGCTACGTCGTGATCGCGCTGCTGCTCGTGCTTCCGGTCGCGGGGACCCTCCTCGCGGTCGGCTCGCTCGACCGGAGCCACGCCATCACCTGGGCCGAGCTCGTGCAGGTCATCGAGGCCGGCACCAACGACCTCGTCCTGCTCGGCGCCGCCATCTACTTCCTGATCTCGTACGAGACCCGCTTCAAGCGCGGCAAGGTCGTCAAGGCGCTCCACCAGCTGCGCACGCTCGCGCACCTGATCGACGTGCACCAGCTGACCAAGACGCCCGAGGTGCTGGGCAACGAGGCGCTGCGCACCGAGAGCTCGCCCAAGCGCACGTTCACCGCCTTCGAGCTCGGGCGCTACCTCGACTACTGCACCGAGATGCTCTCCTTGACCGGAAAGATCGCCGCGCTCTACGGCGACGGCTTCGACGACGCGGAGAGCCTCGAGGCGGTCAACGAGATCGAGGAGCTCACGATCGGCCTGCAGACCAAGATCTGGCAGAAGCTCATCCTGCTGCAGGAGCTCGAGGAGGCGCGCGTCCAGGCCGAGGAGCGCCGGGAGAGCCAAGCCCCGCCCGCGGTCCCCGCGCCGCAGGATGCTCCCGTGCAGGTCGTCGCCGGCAGCGCCCGAGAGGAAGAGGAAGCGGAGCGCGACCCGCCGGAAGGCGCGCCCGTCGCCGCGCCGAGCGAGGACGATGAGCCCGCCGAGCCCCAAGGCGAGGGCGCCCCGGAGGAGACGGCCGAGGCCTGAGCGTGTGCGGCATCGCAGAGCTCGATGATCGATGCGCCGCCTCCCGTGGTAACGGGCACGGATGACTCCGCTCGAGCTCGTGATCCTCGACTTCGACGGCACGTTCACGCGCGTCGACGAGGAGGCCGCGCCCTTCCTCGAGACCTACCGCGCGGGGCTCGCGGCGCTGCTCGGCGGGCCGATCGAGGACGCGTGGGAGCGGGCGAAGCGCACCATCGAGGCCGATCCCGATCGCTTCGGCTGGGAGTACGAGGGCCGCATCGTCGCGCCCTCGCACGCCGACCCGTACATCCTCTCGACCTCCATCGCGCAGCTGCTCCTGCGCGAGCACGGCGCGACCTCCGTGGACACCGAGCCGCTCTTCCGCGAGGCCTACGCCAGCGCCGGCACGGTCTTTCGCGACGACGCCCGCGAGGTCGTCGAGGCGCTGCTCGCCCGTGGGCTGCCGGTGGTCGTCGTCACCAACTCGCATACCAAGGACGTGCAGCGGAAGATCGAGAAGCTCGGCGCCCACGGCACGGACATCCTGCCGATCCGCGGCGACGCGCAGAAGTGGCGCCTCGTGGATCCCGAGCCGGCCGATCCCCGCTTCGACGCGCTCCCCTCGGAGCTGCGCGTGGACGGCCTGGCCCGCCCGATCTTCGTCCGCCGCGGCCGCTACTTCGACGCCCTGCGCGCCATCTGGGAGGAGACCGACACCACCGCGGCGGGCACGCTGGTCTGCGGCGACATCTTCGAGCTCGACCTCGCGCTGCCGAGCCAGCTCGGCGCCCGCATCCACATGGTCGGCCGCGAGGCCACGCCGGCCTACGAGCGCGCCGCGGTCCGCGCCGCGGGCGGCACGTTCTCGGTGCACCTCGCCGGTCTGCTCAATCAGCTCGAGTAGCCTGCCGCCGCTCCGAGCTCCTCTCGTCCCGGTTCCATGATTACCGGAATCGAATTGCATTTATGGAATTCCGGGTTTCGCGGCTGACATGCGGTCGAAGGCGGCCGGAGCCGTGCTTCGTCGGGAGATCCCTCCACCCTGAGGTTCGCCGCGTCTGCGGGCTGGGGTGTGTCCGCCGTGATCCCGGGTGGCACGCCCTCTGCTCGGCCAGCCCCGGATAGTGACCCACTCCGGACCGCCGACGTGAACGACCTCGAGCGCGCCGTCAGCCTCGTTCTCCGCAAGTACATGTCGGAGATCTCCGCGCAGTCGGTGCGGCAGCGCGCGCAGCGAGCGATCGGCGTCGGCGAGGGTCGGCTCGACGTGAACGCGCTGCCCCGGCTCCGCGCCGCGCTCGCGACGGGGATCCGCCTCTTCGTCGACGCGGCGCTCCAGGCCCAGGCGGTCGCGGAGCTCGAGGGGCTCGAGGAGAACCTCGCGGTGCGGCCGACCGACGAGGTCGTGCACGTCGCGTCGGAGAGCGCCGTGTCCCGAGCGCGCCTGCGGGCCCGGGAGGTCGCGCTCGCGCTCGGCGCGAGCGCCCTCGGGGCGCAGCGGGTGGCGACGGTGGTGAGCGAGCTGTCCCGCAACATCGTGGCGTACGCCGGCGCCGGTCGACTCGAGCTCGTGCCGCTCGAGGGGCCTCCGCGCGAGATCGGCATCCGCGCGATCGACGAGGGCCGCGGCATCGAGAAGCTCGACGCCATCCTGGCCGGCCAGTACCGGAGCCGCACCGGTCTCGGCAAGGGCCTGCTCGGCGTGAAGCGCCTGGCGAGTCGCTTCGACATCGCGACCGGGCCTCGCGGCACCCGGGTCGAGTGCACGATCGCGCTCTGATCGAGGACGAACGCATGACCACGATCGGCATCCCCGTCATCGAGCTCTGGAGGCACCTCTTGGTGCCGCTCCAGGGCGACATCACCGACACCCAGATGGACGAGCTCTCGAACGCGGTCCTCGAGCGGATCCGCGATCGTGGCACCGATGGGCTGGTGCTCGACGCGTCCGGCGTGTGGCTCCTCGACAGCCACCTCTGCGCCGTGCTCGGCCGGCTCGCGGCGGCCGCGCGGCTGATGGGCGCGCGGCCGGTGCTCTGCGGGCTGAGCCCGACCGTCGTGCTGACGCTGCAAGCGATGGACATCGAGCTCGAGGGCGTCGACACCGCGCTCGGCCTCGAGGCCGCGCTCGAGCTGCTCGGCGTGAGCGGCCCGAGTGACGATGACGCGGAAGGAGACGAAGGATGACCCAGGAGGAGAGGGCCTCGCTCGAGCGGCGGCTCGCCGACGCGACGCGAGAGCTCGCGGATCTCGATGAGCGCATCTCGACGCTGATGGACGCGGCGCCGTTCGGCGTCGCCATCATCCACGGCGATGGGAGCACGATCGTGAACCCGGTGGGGAACACCATCTTCGGCACCTCCGACGCCCCGCCTCCGCCGGACATGGCGCCCGACGAGTGGCAGCGCATGTACGGCTTCTTTCAGGCCGACAGGGAGACGCCCGTCCAGATCCACGAGCTGCCCGGCGTGCGCGCCATGAGCGGCATGCCGGTCGAAGAGACGCGCATGTGGGTGCGCCCGCCCGACGGCTCGCCCGGGATCATGGTGGACATCGTGGCGGCCCCGCTCCCGGGCATGGCCTCCGTCACGCTCGTCCGCGACGTGACGAGCCGAGCGCGCCTCGAGGAGGAGCTGCGCGAGCGGCGTGAGGCCCTCGAGGAGCGCGACGCGCAGAACCGCGCGCTGATCGAGCGGCTCCGCGTAGCGCTCGACGCGCTCGCGACGCCGGTGCTCGAGGTTGACGAGGGCGTCCTGGTCGTGCCGATCGTCGGGCTCGTCGACACGCAGCGCGCCTCGCAGATCGCGGAGCACCTCCTCCACGAGGTCGTCCGGCAGCAGGCGAGCTGGGTGGTGATCGACGCCACCGGCGTCGAGGTCGTCGACACGGCGACGGCGGCCGCGCTCGCGCGCGTGGTCGCGGCCGTCGAGCTGCTCGGCGCGCGCTGCGTCGCGAGCGGGCTCTCGGCGACGGTGGTCCAGACGATGGTCGAGCTCGGCGTCGATCTCGCGCGGCTCGAGACCCACCGCAGCCTGCGCCAGGCGCTCGAGCGCTGCGCGATGCGGACGGAGGGACAGCGGCGCGGCGCGCGCCGGGCGGAGGTGAGGCGATGAGCACGCAGGGAGTGAGTGACGCCGAGCTCGCGGCGCAGGTGGCCGACGTCGAGCTGCGGCTCGCCCGCGCGCGCGCCGTGCACGCGACGATCATGGACGAGAACCCGGACGCGATCGCGATCCTAGAGCCGGACGGCGCGATCGCCCTGAACGCCGTGGGCCTGCGCATGATGAGCGATCTCGCCACGCCGCCGGAGGGCGAGAGCGTGGACTGGACGGAGACGTACGGGCTCTTCCGCGCGGACAAGATCACGCGCTACCCGCAGGAGGAGCTGCCGCTCTTTCGCGCGATGAAGGGCGAGCACGTCGACGACGACCTCGTGTGGATGTGGGCCTCGAGCTGGGCCGAGGGCAAGTGGCTGCGCATCACCGCGCGCCCGCTCCCGGGAGGCCGCGGCCTCGCCGTCTTCCGCGACGTCTCGGCGGAGGTCGCGCTGGAGGAGGATATCCGCTCGCGCACCGCGGCGCTGGCGCGGAGCGACGAGGAGAACCGCGAGCTCATCGAGCGGCTCCGGGTCTCGCTCGACGAGCTCTCGACGCCGGTGCTCGAGCTCTGGGAGGACGTGCTCGTGCTGCCGGTGATCGGCCTCGTCGACACGCAGCGCAGCGCCCAGATGACCGAGCGGGCGCTCGCCGAGATCACCCGCCAGCGCGCGCGCTTCCTCGTGGTCGACCTCACGGGGGTCGAGGTGCTCGACACGAGCACCGCCGATCGCTTCCTCCGGCTCGCGCGCGCCGTGCGCCTGCTCGGCGCGGAGTGCATCGTGAGCGGCATCCAGCCCGCGGTCGCGCGCACGCTGGTCGAGATCGGCGTCAGCCTCGACGGGCTCGAGACCAAGCGCAACCTTCGCCAGGCGCTCGCGCTCTGCAAGCGCCGGCTCGCGACGCTCGAGGCGCCCGCGACGGGGCGGTGATCGGCCGGGTGGTCGGGGAGGTGCGCGCCGGCGAGCTGGTGGTCCAGTGCGCCGTGCTCTCGGACCGCTACGCGTGCGCTTCGGCGGCGCAGGCGCTCGCGACGCGGCTCGGGTTGAGACGGGAAGCGGCGATGCAGGTCGCGATCGCGGCGGCCGAGCTCGCCTCGAACGCCGTCCGGCATGGCGG
>JAEZBP010001137.1 GCA_023427125.1 Pseudomonadota bacterium
GCCCAATCGAGCGATTCCGGTGCCTGGGGTGAGCGCCTGGCTCGTGTCGGGTGGGGTGACTATGCTGCGCGCCGCCATGAGCGCCCCCGACGAGCCGCGCGAGAGCGACGCCGAAGAGGCGAGCGCCGATGCGCCTGCGGAAGAAGCGCCTCGGGTCGCAAAGAAGAAGAAGGCCAAGAAGAAGGGCGCCGAGGCCGAGGCGAAGGAAGCGAAGAAGCCGATCCCCGGCGCCGGCACCGCCGAGGGCGACAAGCTGCGCGAGGCGCTCCGCGCGTTCGAGGTCGGCGACCACGCGCGGGTTCGAGCGCGCGCTCGCGAGCTGGAGAGCGCCTCCGATCCCGCGGTGCGCGAGGCGGCGGCCGAGCTCGCCGCGCGCATCTCGATCGATCCGGTGGCGGTCATCGTCATGCTCGCCTGCGCCGCCGTGCTCGCGACCATCCTCTACGTGTGGGTCCTGTGATCCACGTGAACGGACCTCGGTGAACGGACATCGCCCTCGAGGCGACGAGTGATGTGATGAAACGAACGGCTTCGATCCTGCTCGTGTTGCTGGCCTCCTGCGGGGCCCCGGCGGCCCGAGTCGACGCGCCGGTCGGCGATCGCCTCGCGCCGGCCACGCTCTACCCGATGATCGAGGGCGCGCAGTGGGTCTACGACGTCGACACCGGCGGGGACGAGCCACCGACGCTCGGCATCTTCGAGGTCACCGAGAGCGAAGGCGAGCGGCGCAGCATCGCGAACAACCGCGGGATGAGCGCCGATGGGCAGGTCACCTACGGCGATCCCATGGTGTACGAGGTCAGCGCGAGCGGGATCCGCCACATCGGCTCGGGCGGATGGGTGCTGCGAGCGCCCGTTCACGAGGGCGCGAGCTGGGAGGGGATGGGCGGCCGCACCGCGCGCGTCACCGACGACGATGCCTCGGTCGAGGTGGTCGCGGGCGAGTACGAGCACTGCGTCCGGGTCGAGGAGACCGGCGGCGAGGACGGTCGCACCATCTCCACGACGTACTGCCCGAGCGTCGGTCCGGTGGTCGTCGAGTCGCGGATGGACTCCCAGCTGACGACCCGCACGGTGGCCACCCGGTCGGTCCTCCGCAGCTACGACTCGGGCGCCGAGTGAGGGCGCGGTCGGGGCCTCCTGAAATCGCGAATCGCCCTGTTTTTCTGGGCGATCGCGCCGGATGAGCAGTTGCCGCGACCCCCTTCGGAGGGTATGATTCCGAAGCCACGAAACGACCCCGGATCGGACGCTGCTTCGTCTCGATCGCGGGGTCGATCACCGACTCGGTGGGTATGGAGTCCAACGAAGATCTCAGCAGCGCCGGCGAGCCGACCGGCAAGGGCGGCAAGGACTACGGCGAGGGCTCGATCCAGGTCCTCGAGGGCCTCGAGGCCGTGCGCAAGCGGCCCGGGATGTACATCGGCGACACCCACGATGGGACTGGGCTGCATCACTGCGTGTGGGAGGTCGTCGACAACGCCGTCGACGAGCACCTCGCCGGGCACTGCGACACCATCCGCGTGACGATCCACGCCGATGGCTCCGCCTCCATCGAGGACAACGGCCGCGGCATCCCCGTCGGCATCCACTCGAAGGGCGTCAGCGCGGCCGAGGTCGTGATGACGGTGCTCCACGCGGGCGGCAAGTTCGACAACGACTCCTACAAGGTGTCGGCCGGCTTGCACGGCGTCGGCGTCAGCGCGGTCAACGCGGTCAGCGAGTCGCTGAAGATGGAGATCCGCCGCGAGGGCAAGCTCTGGTACCAGGCCTACGCTCGCGGTGTGCCCAAGGGGCCCATCGAGGCGATCGGCGCGACCGATCGCACCGGGACGAAGATCATCTTCAAGCCGGACGCGGCGATCTTCTCGAACACCGACTTCTCGTGGGAGGTGCTGAACAACCGGCTCCGCGAGATCTCGTTCCTGAACGCCGGCCTCACCATCTACCTCCGCGACGAGCGCGACACGCCTGCGCGCGAGCAGACCTACCACTTCGAGGGTGGCATCCGCGAGTTCGTCCGCTTGCTCAGCAAGAACAAGACGCCGCTCCACGACGACGTCATCTACATCAAGGACACGCGCGACTCCGTCGAAGTGGAGGTCGCGATGCAGTGGAGTGACTCGTACAACGAGCAGGTCTTCTGCTACACGAACAACGTCCACAACAAGGACGGTGGCACGCACCTGACCGGCCTGCGGGCGGCGCTGACGAAGACCATCAACACCTACGGGCAGGCCCAGAACCTGCTGAAGGAGCTGAAGGGCACGCCGCTCTCCGGCGAGGACGTGCGCGAGGGCGTGATCACGATCGTCTCGATCAAGCACCCCGACCCGAGCTTCAGCTCGCAGACGAAGGACAAGCTCGTCTCGAGCGAGGTGAAGGGCATCGTCGAGAACGTCGTGAACGATCGGCTCGCGAGCTTCCTCGAAGAGAACCCCGCCGTCGCGCGCAAGATCCTCGACAAGACGGTGATGGCCGCGCGAGCGAGAGACGCGGCGCGCAAGGCGCGCGAGATGGTGCAGCGAAAGGGCATGCTCGACGCGTCGAACCTGCCGGGCAAGCTCGCCGATTGTCAGTCGAAGGATCCCACGGAGAGCGAGCTCTACATCGTCGAGGGTGACAGCGCCGGTGGCACCGCCAAGCAGGCGCGTGATCGGCGCTTCCAGGCGATCCTCCCCCTCCGCGGGAAGATCCTGAACGTCGAGCGTGCCCGGCTCGAGAAGATGCTCTCGAACCAGGAGGTCGGCACGCTGATCACCGCGCTGGGCGCCGGCATCGGCGACGGCCTCGACCTCACGAAGCTCCGCTATCACCGCGTGATCCTGATGACGGACGCCGACGTGGACGGCAGCCACATCCGCACGCTCCTGCTCACCTTCTTCTACCGGCAGCTCTCGGACGCGCTGAAGAACGGGTACATCTACATCGCGCAGCCGCCGCTCTACCGGGTGAAGAAGGGCAAGAAGGAGCAGTTCTTGAAGGACGACGACGCCTTCGACCGCTTCATCCTGGACGCCGGCACCGATCGGCTCGCGCTCCGCGCCAAGGGCGGCTCCCACACGCTCAAGGGCGAGCTCCTGCGCAAGCAGCTCGACGAGCTGCTCCGGTGGCGCAAGCTCCTCAAGGCGCTCGAGCGGCGCGCGGAGCCGGCGATCGTCGCGGCCCTGGTGCGCGGCACGACGCTCGACTCGGAGGCGCTCACCGACAAGGCGCGGCTCGAGGACGAGATGAAGAAGCTCGAGGCCGCGGTGGCGCTGATCGAGCCCGATCTGCTGCCGCTCGCGCCGAGCTACGTGCACGACGCGGAGCATGGCCGCTACAGCGTCGAGATCGCGACACGGGCCGGCGTCAGCACCCGCACGACGCGCATCGACTTCGACCTCCTCGAGGGTGGAGAGCTCGCGCAGCTCAAGGCCATCGACGAGCACATCCGGCTGCTCGGCGCGGCGCCCTTCGTCTCGATCGAGCTCGACGACGAGGGCAACGAGCACGGCGACGAGGCCGAGATCGGCACCATCGACGACGTGTGGGAGCACGTGAACAAGCGCGGCCGAAAGGGCCTGGGCATCCAGCGCTACAAGGGCCTCGGCGAGATGAACGCCGACCAGCTCTGGGAGACCACCATGAACCCGGAGACGCGCGTGCTGCTCCAGGTGCGGGTGGACGACGCGGTGCAGACCGAAGAGATCTTCAGCGTGCTCATGGGCGATCAGGTGGAGCCGCGCCGCGACTTCATCGAGACGCACGCGCTCGACGTTCGCTCCTTGGACATCTGAGAGAGCGTGGAGCGCTAACGGAACGCACCCGGCGCATCGGGGCGCGAGTGCTGGCATACTGGCCGCGGAGGG
>JAEZBP010001176.1 GCA_023427125.1 Pseudomonadota bacterium
CGCAGCGCGAGCGCGAGCGGCTGCCCCTCGCCCGGCGCCTCGACGGTGCGCGCTTCGCTCGAGGCGGCGCCGGCCACCGCGCTCGGCGGCGCGCGATCCGTCCCCTCCCAGAGCTCGTCGGCGAGCAGCCACGCGCCGTCGGGCTCGCCGTCGAGCGCGCTCAGGTAGATCGGGTTCGGGAAGAAGTCGTGCTCGCTCGGCGTGAGGCGCGAGGTGATCTCCGCCGGCGGCGCGCCGGTCGTCTCGACCCGCGCGGTGCGGGTGGTCGGATCCCAGCGCACGGTGTGCTCGAAGGCCTCGACGAAGCGGCGACGGCGGCGGTCGATGCCGGCGGTGACCGCGTCGTGGAGGAGATCGCTCGTGGCCAGCTCCACGTCGACCTGGTGGAGGTTCACGTCCCAGAGCTCGACGAGGCCGACGTCGAGCGGCGCGCCGGTCGCGTTCTCGATCGTGATCTCGGCCACGAGCGCGCGGGCGTCGCTCTCCGGCGCGAAGACGCGGCGGCGCACCACGAGATCGTCCCAGCGCGTGACGGTCTCGACGTACCCCACACCGAAGCGCCGGCTCTGACGCGCGAGCGCCTCGTCGAGCGGCAGGTCCTCGAAGCGCGTCGAGCGCACCTGCCCATCCACGACGAGGTAGCTGAAGCCGCCGCCGAGCTGCGGCGGGTAGTCGGGGTCGGCCGGATCGCGCCAGGTGTCGACGCGGTTGATCCAGCCGTGCCCGCGATCCTGCGTGTAGACCTCGACGCCGCCCGAGGCGTGCGCCATCGCGACGAGGCCGCGGCCGTTGCCGATGAGGTGGATCGGATCGCGGAGCGGGTGAGGCCGCGGCGAGTACGCGCGCGCCGCGGGATCGCAGCGCTGCTCGAGGCCGAAGTCGTAGGCGGGGAGCGCTGCGTCGTCGATCGCCCAGCGGCCGGCGTGGCCCGAGCCATAGGCGCACGCGACGAGCACGTCGGGCTGCGCGGGATCGACGGCGTCGCACTGCGAGACGTCGGGGCGCCGAGGGACGACGAAGCCCTCGCAGGGATCGACGATCGCGGAGTCGCGGCCGGCGTCGCTCGGACCTCCGTCGAGAGGCGCCGGCGGGCCGTCGCAGCCGGCGAAGAGAGCGATCAGAGCCAGCGTGCGCATGGAGCGCAGTGTCGCCGACCGCAGCGTGCGGGTCGACCCGGGCCGGTCAGACCGAGCGCGGAGAGGCAGGAGAAGCCGAGGTCGAGCGAGCCTTGCGGCCGCGGGGCAAGAGCGGCGCGAGGAAGCGCCCGGTCTCCGAAGCCTTCGCCCGCGCCACCTGCTCCGGCGTCCCCGTCGCGATCACTCGGCCTCCCCCGGCGCCGCCCTCCGGCCCGAGGTCCACGATGAAGTCCGCCTGCTTCACCACGTCGAGGTTGTGCTCGATCACCAGCACGCTGTTGCCGGCGTCCACCAGCCGCTGCAGCACCAGCAACAAGCGCCGCGTGTCCTCGAAGTGCAGCCCCGTCGTCGGCTCGTCGAGCACGTAGAGCGTGCGCCCCGTCTGCACCTTCCCGAGCTCGCGGCTGAGCTTGACCCGCTGCGCCTCCCCGCCGCTCATCGTCGGCGCGGGCTGCCCGATCGCCATGTACCCGAGCCCCACGTCGACCAGCGTGCGCAGGATCCGCGCGAGCCTCGGGTAGCTCGCGAAGAGCTCGAGGCACTCGTCGACGCTCGTGTCGAGCACGTCCGCGATGCTCTTGCCCTTGAAGCGCACCGAGAGCGTCTGCGCGTTGTAGCGCCGGCCGCCGCACACCTCGCAGGGGACGTACACGTCCGAGAGGAAGTGCATCTCGACCTTCACCATCCCGTCGCCCGAGCACGCCTCGCAGCGCCCGCCCTTCACGTTGAAGCTGAAGCGGCCCGGGTCGAAGCCGCGCGCCCGCGCCTCGGGGAGCTGCGCGAACACCGTGCGCATCTCGTCGAACGCCTTGGTGTACGTGCCGGGGTTGCTCCGCGGGGTGCGCCCGATCGGCTTCTGGTCGATCGCGATCACCTTGTCGAGCGCCTCGAGCCCCTCGATCGTGTCGTGCGCGCCGACGCGCTCGGCGCTGCCGTGGAGCGCGCGCGCGAGCGCCGGCAGCACGATGCCGTTCACCAGCGAGCTCTTGCCCGCGCCGCTCACGCCCGTGACCGCCACCAGGCAGCCGAGCGGCAGCGAGACGTCGACCCCCTGCAGGTTGTGCTCGCGCGCGCCGCGCACCGCGATCCACCCCTTCGGCTCCCGCCGCACGCTCGGCACCTCGATGCGGCGCGCGCCGCTCAGGTACTGGCCGGTCAGGCTGCGCGCGCACGCCGCCAGGCCCTCCGGCGGCCCCGCGTAGATCACCTCGCCGCCGTGCTTGCCGGCGCCAATCCCGAAGTCGACCACGTGATCGGCGGCGCGGATGGTCTCCTCGTCGTGCTCGACGACGCTCACCGAGATGCCGAGATCGCGCAGGCCCTGCAGCGTCGCGATCAGCCGCTGGTTGTCCCGCGGGTGCAGGCCGATCGACGGCTCGTCGAGCACGTACATCACGCCGCTGAGATCGCTCCCGAGCTGACTCGCGAGCCGGATGCGCTGCGCCTCGCCGCCCGAGAGCGTGGGGCCGGCACGATCGAGCGTCAGGTAGTCGAGGCCGACGTCGAGGAGGAAGCGCAGCCGGCTCTGCACCTCACGCAGCACCCCGGCGGCGATCGTCTTCGCGTTGCCCGTGAGCTCGAGCGAGTCGAAGTGCTCGCTCGCGCGCGCCACCGTCATCGCCGCCACGTCCGCCACGCCGGCGCCGGCCAAGCTCACCGCGAGGCTCTCCGGCCGCAGGCGGCGCCCTCCGCACGCGTCGCACGGCTGCTCGCTGAAGAAGCGCAGGTACGACTCGCGCATCGCGTCGCTCGTCGTCTCCTTCATCCGCCGCGCGAGCAGGTTCAGCACCCCCTCGAAGCGCACGCCGAACTTCCCGCTCGAGCCGGTGCGCTCGCTCTCCCACGCGACCTCGATGCGCTCATCGACGCCGTAGAGCACCATCTCTTGCTTCTTCTTCGGGAGCTTGCCGAAGGGCACGTCGAGATCGACGCCGGTGGCCTTGCTCATCGCGTCGATGATGCGGAAGCGCCACCCCTCCCCGCGCTCCATCGAGGTGGCCCACGGCGCGATCGCGCCCTCGCGGATCGACTTCGATCGATCGGGCACCACGAGATCCGGATCGATCGCCTCGATGGCCCCGAGCCCATGGCAGCGCGTGCACATGCCGAGCGGGCTGTTGAACGAGAAGCTCTGCGGGCTCAGCTCGGGGAACGACTGGCCGCAGCAGGTGCGCGACTCCGAGAACGCCTCGGCCCGCCCGTCCTCATGGAGCGCGATCATCTCGCCCTCCCCCTCGCGCAGCGCGAGCTCGACGCTCTCGGTGAGCCGCGCGCGCTCCTCCGCGCGCACGACGGCGCGATCGATCACCGCCTCGACGTCGTGCTTCTTCTTCTTGTCGAGGCGCGGCGGATCGTCGGTGCGGTACACCTCGCCGTCCACCCGCACCCGCGCGTAGCCCGCCGCCGCGAGCTCCGCGAAGAGCTCACGGAACTCGCCCTTGCGGTGCACGACCTTCGGCGCGAGCAGCGTGATCCGCGATCCCTCCGGCAGCGACGAGAGCTCGCCCGCGATCTCCTCGGCGCTGCGCCCGCGCACCGGCTTGCCGCAGCGGTGGCAGTGCTGCTGGCCGGCCCGCGCGTAGAGCACGCGGAGATAGTCGTAGATCTCGGTGATCGTCCCGACCGTCGAGCGCGGGTTGGCCGACGCAGCCTTCTGCTCGATGGCGATGGTCGGTGAGAGGCCGCGCAGGCGCTCCACCTCCGGTCGCTCGAGCCGTCCGAGGAACTGCCGTGCGTAGGCGCTGAGGCTCTCCACGTAGCGCCGCTGCCCCTCGGCGAAGAGCGTGTCGAACGCGAGCGACGACTTGCCCGAGCCGCTCACCCCGGTGAAGACCACGAGCTTGCGCTTGGGCAGCTCGAGGTGATCGACCCGCAGGTTGTGCTCGCGGGCGCCGACGATCTCGATCCGATCGAGCTCCATGCCCGCGCCGCTGCCGTTCGTGCTGTCGCGCGGCGCTCCACGCGCAGTCGAGCTCTTGCGTTCGCGTCCGTTCTTGGCCATCGGCTCCCTCTCGAGAGGCGGGGCTTAGCACGGGGCCGCGCTACCTGTACAGGCGTTCAGAGGACGCCCGGCCGCTCACTCGATCGCTTGGAGGTTCAGGCCGCCGGCGTACGCGTAGCTGACGAAGGCGTCGAAGCCATACACGACGAGACCGATGGGCTCGGTCGAGCGCAGCGTGTGGTAGCCGTCGTTCTGAATCCCGTCCTGGACCGGCTGGTTGCGGCCGAGCACCTCGGGATACGAGAGCTGACAGTTGTAGACCACCCAGTCCGGCGGCGGGTCGCCGTCGCGCCGGCGGATTCCGTCGGCCGGCGAGACCGTGCAGTCGAAGTCGGAGATGGGCCGCTCGTCGAGCAGCACCGGCGCGGTGCGGGGCGCCGTGATGGTCACGAAGTCGAACGCGTAGAGGCCCGGCGTGAGGAAGACGTAGTCCTTGCGGTACTGCTGCACCGGAGGCACCGCGATCGTCGCCGGATCGCCGCCCGGGTAGTAGCTCGGGATCCCGACCGCCTCCTGGCTCGGCAGCACCTGCAGGACCGCGACCGCTTGGCTCGCCGTCATCGCGAAGTTCTGCGTCGCCCAGAGGATCACGTTCTCGCCCTCGTGGAGCGTCAGCGTGTTGTCGGGAGGCGGCAGGGTGGTCGTCAGCGTCGTCGTCCCCGAGTGGACGGCGGCGACGCGCACGAACTCGGGCTCGTTGAACTCGCCCACGCTGTCCACCGTGGGATCGAGGAACGCGCGGTTCAGCGCGGTCGAGCGCGGCGGCATCCGGCCGATGAAGAAGCTGGTGCCGAGCGTGTCGTTCGGGAAGAGCTGCTCCTCGAGGTGATCGGCGCAGCACTGCCGGTTGAGCAGCGAGTCGAAGCGCGGCGCGTCCGACGCCTCGCTGCCGGTGAAGACCGAGACCGGGCGCGAGGCCTCGACGATCGTCCCCGTGAAGTCGGCGTTGAATCCGCCGGTCTCGAGGTTGATCACGTCGAACTCGCCGATGTCGAACTCCCACACGTCGCCGGGGATGCCGTCCGGCCGACCGCCGAGGCCGATCACGCGGCGCACCTCCGGCCCGAGCGTGACGGTCACGTGCGTGCCGGGCCCGGTGCCGACGATCGACAGGAAGGCGCGCAGATCCTCGTCGGTCCGCGTCGTGTCGAAGTCCTCGCCGGGGATGAGGCTGTCCGCGATGGTCTGCGGCCAGCTCACCACCGTGTAGATGCGATTGATCGCAGAGGTGGGGAGCAGCAGCGAGGCATCGTTCGAGAACACGCCGACGTTGTCGAGCGGGTTGAACTGATACGCGATGATCGGGAGCACCGAGCGCACGCGGTAGGCGTTCGGCGTGAGCGCGGAGTGGGTGCCGTCGTTCATCCCGTTGCTGCCGGCGGCGTTGCGGCAGCGGCAGTCGCGGTGCCCGCCCGCCGGCTCCGGGTCCTCGGCGCGCAGCTCGCCCGCGCACCAGCAGGCCTCGCCGGCGTTGCACTCGTCGCTGGCGGCGCAGGGCGCGAAGCTGCTCGAGCCGTCGACCTCCCGCCGCGGCAGATCGAAGACCTCGAGGTCGCCCGGGAGCACCGTCACCCGCTCGACCTCCTCGACGATCGGGTTCTCGCCGAGCGGCGCGACGTTCCGCTCGACGATCACCTCCGTCGGCTGCCCGCTCGGGTTCGAGACCACGATCGAGTACTGCTGCGCCGACGCGTCGCGGCCCGCGCCGATCGCCGCGTTGTCGAGATCCACCCCGTAGAACTCGCAGCCGACGTAGCTGCGCTCGGTCAGCGCGATCTCGCAGAGGTTCCTGCACTGCCCCTGCTGGCAGACGAAGCCGTTGTCGACGTCGCACTCCTCCACCGGCTCGTACGCGCGGCCGTCGTCGCCGCAGGTCACGACGGTGTTGCCGCGGCAGAAGATCTCGCCCGGCCGGCAGAGCGAGCAGCCGAGCGCCGGGATGCAGGTGCTCGTCCTGCCCTCGATCTGCGTGTCGTCGCAGTCGACGAGGATCGAGCTCAGGAACTCGCCCGACGGCTCGCAGGAGTAGTGGACGTTGTCGATGCAGGCGACCGCCTCGAGATAGAGGCAGACGAAGCCACCGTCGACGATCGGGCTCGGCCGTCCGGCGTCCTCGCCCATGTTCGAGCCCGTCGTGCAGGCAGTGACCAGGAGGGCGCAGGCGGTGGCCAGGAGCGCACGGAAGAGACCGAGGCAGCGATGCAAGGGAGCTCCAAGCTTCCGAGTACGGCTCGTACTCAGCGCCACGCCGTGTAGCTGTCGACGGCCCAGCGCGTCCAGAAGAGGTCGTTGAGGTCGGAGTAACGGAACTCGTTGAAGTCGAAGCCCGGGATCGAGACGGCGAAGACGGCCCACGTCACGAAGCCCGCCGGCAGGTCCTCCAGCCCCGGGATGCTCGCGAAGTCCGGCGCGGGCGCCTCCCGAACGTCGCCGGGCACATACATGCGCCACGCGGGGTTGCCGTCGGCGCCGATGACGAGGACGACGTGAAGGTCGGGATCGGGGCCGTCGGCGTCCCAGCGGAACACGCGATCGGCCGGCAAGTACTCGCCGTAGGCCGGCGCGGTCGGCTGCGGAATGCCGAGGAAGCCGCCCATCGCGATGGTGTCATCCACCGCCGTCACCCCGCGCTCCACGACGACCGTGTACGGCTGCCCGTCGAAGTCGCCGGTGAACCAGCCCGCCTCGACGCGGTAGCGGCCGTCCGAGAGCGCCCCCTCGAGCGCGGGCTGCGCCAGGAAGCGGAGGGGGCGCCCGGCGTCGCGCGAGCGCACCACGTCGAGCTCGACGCCCGCGACCTCGCGCGCGATGACGCCTTCGCCCGCCAGATCGATGTTCGCCTGCAGCCGGAAGCGATCCGGTCCGATCCGCGCGGGGCGCGGGATGTCGGCGAGCTGCACCTCGACGTAGTGGTCGAGGGGGATGTCCATGATGATGTCGACGTCCTCGATGACCTGACCGGGCCCCGCGAGCACGCTGCGCGCGACGCCCATCACGTACGGCACGAAGCGGCCGGTGGCCGTCTCCTCCAAGCCGGCGAGGGCATAGACCGCGAGCCCCGCGGGCCTCGCGAAGATCGAGTACGGATAGCCCGACTCGCCGACCGGCGTCTGCAGCACGCGCTGCACCGAGCCGCCCGCCGCCGGATCGGGGTTCGGGATGTCGACCGCCGCCTGCGTCGTGTAGACGTAGGCGACGCGCACCCAGCCCGCGCGCTCCTGCGGCACGTTGAACCACTCCTGCGGGCCGAGGCCGAAGTCGGTGAACCAGACCAGCTCGCCCTCGATGAACGCGCCGTTGCGCCCCGAGCCTCCGCCGCCGCCGCCGCCCATGCCGCACATCGGGTCCATCCAGGGGGTGAGGAAGACCGTCACGTCGCGCGCGTCGAACGCGACCACCGAGGTGCGCTCGAAGCAGTGCTTGGCGATGTGCACGGTGGCCGGCGGCAGGATGTCCGGCCCCGAGAAGGTGATCTGGCCGAGCGAGTCGGTGAGGCCCTGGTGCTCGGTGCCGAGATCCTCGCCGACGATCGCGTACGCGTCCGGCACCGGATCGCCGGTCATCGCGTTGAGCACCGTGATGTTGATCGCGCCGGTGATCGGCCCGCCACCGAGGCCGCCCGTCGTGGGATCGGAGCTGTCGAAGTAGGTGTAGGCGTCGGGCGCGACGATCGAGCCCGAGCCGTCGTCGCTCGCGACCGTCACGTCCACCGCGCCGGCCGCCATCGGAGGCGTGCGGCAGTTGATGCGGGTCTCCGAGACGACCTCGACGTCGACGCAGGGCGTGCGCCCGAAGAGGACCGTGTCGCCCTCGGTGAAGCTCGTGCCGGTGCCGACGATGGTGACGAACGTGCCGCCGGAGACCGCGCCCGAGCTCGGATCGACGTGGATGGCGTCGTAGGTGTAGCCGTCCTCGAGCGTCACCGTGTCGTCGCCGACGGTGATGGTCACATCCACCGGGCCGGGGTCGCCGGCGGGCACAACCACTGCGAGGCGCCGCCCGTCGATCAGCCGATGATCGGGGACCTGCACCGCCAGGCCGCCGAAGGTGACCTGCGCCTCGTCGGTGAACCCGTTGCCGCGGAGCACCACGGTGTTGCCGCCGGTGAAGGGGCCGTGGTCCGGCACGACGCGCGCGAGCTCGAGGCCGCCGCGGCCGATCCCGCCGCCGTCGTCGAAGCCGGCTCCCGTGTCGGGAGGCGGCCCGCCGTCGGGCATGTGGATGCGCGCGTCGCCCCCGATCAGCGGAGGATCGCTACAGGCCGCGAGCGCCAGCACGGCGAGCGCGGGCCAAGCCACCGCGCCGACCCTCTCGAGAACGCCCCTCCCCGTCCAACGCTGCGACATCAAGCTCTCCTCGTCTTCTCGCCGAGTGCACTGCGTTCGTCACAGGTGGAGCCCCGGCCGGAGCGCGCCACCGGAAACGAGTATCGGGGCCGCGTGAGCGAAGTCAAGGTCGGGGGCGCAGCTCGGACCGTGCCGTTTTGGGCGTTCGCTCGCTCCTCGCGTTACAAGGACCGGCGGTCCATGAAGCTCATCCGCCTCGTCCTCAGCGATCTGCACCTCGGCACCGGGAGCCGCCCGGGCGAGCTCAACGTCTTCGAGGACTTCCACTACGACGACGCGTTCGCGGAGCTGCTCGCGCACTACGACGCCGACGCCGGCGAGGACGGCGAGATCGAGCTCATCCTGAACGGCGACATCTTCGATCTGCTGAAGGTGAAGGTCGGCGGCGTGTGGCCTACCGAGATCACCGAGGACATCGCCACCGAGAAGCTGAGGCTCTGCCTCGACGGGCACCCCCGCTTCGTGCACGCGCTCAAGGTCTTCCTCGCCAAGGAGCACCGCCGCATCGTCTTCCTGCCCGGAAACCACGACCTCGAGATGTGGTTCCCGGGGCCGCAGGAGCTCTTCAAGCGCTACGTGGCGCCCGACGCCGGCGAGCGCGTCCACTTCGTCACCTCGAGCGACACCTATTATCTCCCCGAGGGCATCCAGATCCGGCACGGCCATCAGCTCGAGCGCATCCACCGCGTCGACTACGACCGCATGACCCGGCGCCGGCGCGACGGCAGCGAGGTGCTCGATCTGCCGTGGGGCAGCCTCTGGATCCTCGAGGTCATGAACCCCGCCAAGGAGGAGCGGCACTACGTGGACCGCGTGCAGCCGCTCAGCCGCTTCCTGCTCGCGGCGCTGCTCTTCGACACCCGCTTCGTCATCAGCTTCCTCTGGCGCTCGACGCTCTACTTCCTGCGCCGCCGCGTCTTCAACCTCGGCGCGTGGCGCGAGCGCCTGCGCTCGGTACCCAAGCTCTTCCGCGAAGAGATCGCGGCGCTCGGCGGCTACGACGAGGCCGCGGTGCGCGCGCTCAAGAAGCTCCGCGGCGTCTCGTACCTCATCGTGGGCCACAGCCACGGTCCGCGCTTCCGTCAGCTCCCGACCGGCAAGATCCTGATCAACACCGGCACGTGGATGCGGATGATCAACCTCGACATCCGCCACCTCGGCCAGGACAGCGGCCTCACCTACTGCCGCATCGAGTACAGCGACGACGGCCGCCCGACGGTGAACCTCATGCGCTGGATCGGCCCGAGCCGCCCCTACGAGGTGATCCCCTACGCCGACTGAGTTGCTTGGCGCGCGCCATCGCGGGCGGCGGTCGTCCTGTCCGATCGGCGCTTCGTGGCCGGCCGCGTGCGCGCGTCGGCGGCGCTCGATACGATGGCCGCATGACGCGCCTCGCCTCGGTCGCGCTGCTCCTGGTCCTGGGATGCGATCCGGAGCGGCCGCCGCCGGTGCCGATCCCCGATGGGAGCGTGATCCGCGACGGCGGCACCTTCGACGGCGGGCCGATCCGGTTCGTCGACGGGGGGCCGACGACGCCCGTCGTGGACGGGACGCTCGGCGCGCGCGAGTGGGAGGGCGCGACCGAGGTCGAGAGCGAGGTCGAGACCGACCGCGACGGGAGCACGCTCACCTCGCTGCGCGCGCTGCTCGAGGACGGCCGGCTCTTCATCGGCGTCGAGGGCACGCTCGCCACCGGCGACGCGATCGTGATCTACGTCGACCGCGAGCTCGGCGGCGCAGCGGGCGTCTCCGCGAGCGCGCTGACCGACGGCGACGGAGCGCTCGACGTCGCGCTCGCGCAGCGCTCGCTCTCGCTGCCCGCCGACTTCCGCGCCGACTTCGCGTGGGGCACGACCCGCATGCCGGTCGCCGCCGTCGGGCCCGACGAGCTGATCGGATGGCGCGACGTCACGGCCGATCCCTTCGAGGCCGTCGACGCGCCGAGCGCGTGCAGCGCCAGCGCGTGCGAGGCGTCGATCCCGCTCTCGATCCTCGGCGGGAGCCGGCCGCGCCCCATCGCGCGCGTGGCGCGGGTGGGGGGG
>JAEZBP010001188.1 GCA_023427125.1 Pseudomonadota bacterium
CGCCCTGAGCGCGCAGCCGCAGGCTGCGCAGTCGAAGGGCCTCGGCCGCGCGGCCTTCGACTCGGCGCTGCGCGCCGGCTCAGGCCGAACGGGCTGAGTGGGCGCTCCGAGGGCGATCCAGACCCTCTGGAAGAGCGAGACGAGGTCGCGCTCGAGCCCGGTGGGGCGGCGAGCGCTCCCTCGCTCACGCCCCATCGTCGCTGACGCGCGGCGACAGCCCGGCCAGCTCGTCGCGCGCGGCCTTGCGCGCCGACGCGATGACCTGGTGCATGTCGTAGTAGCGATAGCGCGCGAGGCGGCCGCCGAAGATCGCGCTCGGCTCCTTCGCGGCGAGCGCCTGGTACTCGGAGAGCACCTTCCGGTCGGACTCGAAGTTGACGGGGTAGTAGGGCTCGTCGTCGTTCACGAGCGAGTACTCCCGGATCACGACGGTGCTCTCCGGCGCCGATCGGCGCTCGGGGTGCAGGTGCTTGGGCTCGTGCACGCGGGTGTGCGGGACGTCCTCGTCGGCGTAGTTCATCACGCTCGTGCCCTGGTAGTCCGGGACGTCGACGCGCTTGAGCTCGAAGCGCACCGAGCGCCAGCTCAGCCGGCCATGGGCGTAGTCGAAGTAGCGGTCGAGGGGCCCCGTGTAGACGACCTTCCGCCGCGCCATCCGCTGCCAGCGCTCGCGGTCCGCGAAGAAGTCGGCGCCGAGCTCCACGTCGACGCCCTCGAGCATACGCTCGAACATGGGCGTGTAGCCGGAGACCGGGATGCCCTGGTAGGTGTCATCGAAGTACGCGTCATGATAGGAGGCGCGCACCGGCAGGCGCGTGATGATGCTCGGCGGCAGCTCCTTCGGATCGCAGCCCCACTGCTTCTTCGTGTACCCGCGGATGAACGCGTCGTAGAGCTCGCGACCGACCAGGCTGATCGCCTTCTCCTCGAGGTTCTGCGGGTTGGCGATGTCGCCGCGCTGCTTCGCGAGGAACACCGCCAGCTCCCACGGGCGCAGGTTCAAGCCGTAGAACGCGTTCACCGTGCCGAGGTTGATCGGCATGCTGTAGACCTTGCTGCGGAAGGTCGTCAGGACACGGTGCCGGTAGCGATTGAACTCGGTGAAGCGACGGACGTAGCGCCAGGTGGCCTCGTCGTTGGTATGGAAGATGTGGGTCCCGTAGGCGTGGATGTTGATGTGCGTGTCTTGGTAGTCGTACGAATAGCAGTTGCCGCCGATGTGATTGCGCCGCTCGATCACGCAGACGGAGCGACCGTGCTCCCTCATCTGCTGGGCGAACACCGCTCCGAAGAGCCCGCTGCCTACCACGACGTAGTCGTACGTCATCGCGCCCTGCCCTCCTCACTGTGATTGTCTGCGCGCTGCCGGCTCGTCTCGATGCCCGCGGCGGCGAGGACCCGCGCGAGGGTCCGCACGAAGCCGCCCTGCTCGTACTCGAGCAGCGCCGATCGCGCGCGGCGGCAGATGCCCTCGCGCTCCTCCGGGTGCGCCAGGTAGTGGCGCAGCACCTCCTCGAGATCGGCGAAGTCCCATCGCACCGGCACGTAGGTCTCGAGCGGCCGGAAGACATCCGGCTCGGTCTCGAGGTGGCCCACGTCCGGCTTCACCAAGAGGCAGCCCGAGAGGATGGCCTCGAAGTCGCGCCAGCAGAGCTCGCCGTAGCCGAACGGGCTCACGCAGATGCGGCTCCTCTGCATCTCTCGGTAGTACTCGTCCTGCGAGACCCGCGAGGCCGGCGTGAGCACGCGGTGCTTCGGCGCGAGCCGCTCGAGGATCGCCGTCACCGGAGCGCGCAGCGGATGGATCCAGAGGTCCGGCGCGACGTGCGCGCGGCAGATCACGTCGACGTCGCGCTCGGCGATGGCGGGCGCCGCCCGATGCAGCGCGCGGATCTTGTCGTCGAGGGCGATGTTCCAGCCGGCGACGATCTTGTGGAGGTGCTTCTGCGCGACGCCTCGCGACGCCGGGATGGGGTCGCGCTCGAAGGACACGCCGAACGTGCGCGCCACGTGATCGGTCAGGTTCGTCTTGCCGATCCGCGGCCGCTCGTACTCGGCGCGATCGCGGAAGACCTGCTTCTTCACGTAGAGATCGACGTGCTCGAGCAGCTCGGGCCACTGCACGCAGAGGTCGTCGTCTCCATCGAGGTAGAGGAGCCGCACCCGCGCACCGGCTCGCTCGCGCAGCGCGCGCGTGAGCGCCACCGCCTCGAGCGCGGGCGTTCGGTACGAGAGCTTGAGCAACAACGCGTCGTAGCGAGCGAGCTCGGACGACCGCATCGCCAGCGCGTCCCTCACGAGCATGCGGCCGAAGACCACCCCGAGCTCGCTGCGGAGCGCGCTGCGATGCGCGCGGAGCGGCGCGAGCTGCTGCTCGCTCGTGTACACCTCGTCGTCGCTGATCACGCAGAGCTGCGTCACCGGAGAGGAGGTGAGGCTGGCGATCGCCTGATCGACCAAGTGTCGCGCCGGCTCGACCAAGCCGAAACGCAACGAGCGCTTGAGCTGATGACGCATGAATGTCTCCGGCCCCTCCGCGACAGCGACTCGTATGCACTCCCGGCATCGTTCCAACCGGCACACGCGCGTTGCGATCGCCCGCCCGGGAGTCAGCTGGGACAGCGTGGCCATGCGCTCATCACACACCCCTCCCCTCGCACGGCTCTCTCTCCACGCCATCGCTCACCGGGCGCAGAAGGGGCTCGGCCTCCTACCGGCGCTGAGCGACGCGGCCGATGAGGTCCGTGAGATCCACCCGGCCGAGGAGCAGGACGTCCCGGCCGCGTTCTCGCTGCCCGGGCAGCTCGAGCGCGCGCGGGGCAGCTGCCGCGAGTCGACGCTCGCCTACGAGGTCGAGCACCTCCTCACGCTGCGTATGCGGCACGCGGCCACGCTCGCGATGCGCTTCGACGAGGCGCTGTTGATCGACGGCGTGGTCTACGCGAACGGGGCGCGGCAGCAGCACGTGTACGGCCACGAGCGCCTCGTCCCACGGATCGTCCGAGGCCCGGTGCTCGAGGATCTCTCCCTGCCGTCCTCCGTCGTCGGGAACCGCTACTTCGGACACTTCATCACCGACGACTGCTGCGCCGCGTACCTCGCGCGAGAGCTCGCGCCCGTCTACCTGACGTCGACCGGCGAGGAGCGGAGCGCGCACTCACGTCGCTACCTCGACCTCTTCGGCCTCCCTCACGACGAGCTCCGGACCGCGCGGCTGCGCAACGTGTGGCTCTTCCAAGACCACGCGATGTCGGCGCACAAGCGCGAGCGCTACCGCCAGCTGCGCGCGAAGGTGGCGGAGCTGCCGGGAGAGCGGAGCGGCCACGGGGTCTTCTTCCGGCGACGCGGCGCCGGCGTCCCGCGCGGTCTCCAGAACGAGCCGGAGCTCGAGGAGCGGCTCGAGCGGGAGGGCTTCGAGATCATCGACGTCACGACCGAGGACGTCGACACGATCATTCGTAGGAGCAAGGGCGCGAAGATCGTGTGCGGCATCGAGGGCAGCGCGCCGATGCACGGCCTCTTGGCGATGGCCGAGGGCGGAGCGCTCGTCATGTTCATGCCGCCCTACCGGTTCTCGTCGTGCATGAAGGGCCACGCGAACGCGGTCGGAGTGCACTTCGGTTATCTGATCGGCGAGGGTGATCGAGCGCGCTTCACGCTCTCGGTGGACGAGCTGATGCGGACGATCGAGCTCGCCTGGAAGCACATCGAGACCAAGCCCCGCGCCGACTCCGGCGCCGTCCCCCCGCGCGCGATGCTGCGGAGGTAGCCTGGCCCTCCAGCCAACTAACGCGCGGCGCGGGCGCGGAGGAGCGACTCGAGCGTCTCGCAGAGCTCGTCGAGGATCACCGGCTTCACGAAGAAGCGATCGGCGCCGAGCCGCTTGAGGCGGCGCCAGTCGCGGCCGCTGCCTTCGCCGGTGAGGACCACGATGGGCATCTCCTCTGCGGTCGCGAGCGCGCGGAGCTCGGAGGTGAGCGCCTCGCCGTCGACCCGCGGCATCCGGAGATCGACGATCGCCGCCGAGGGAGGCGACGCGCGGGCGTGCTCGAGGGCCT
Organism: Pseudomonadota bacterium; assembly: GCA_023427125.1. GTDB lineage: Bacteria > Myxococcota_A > Polyangia > Polyangiales > Sandaracinaceae > JAEZBP01. The sequence continues at coordinate 4,059 of JAEZBP010001188.1, forward strand.
CGCCGCCGTCGCGGGCCAGCTCGATGTCGACGCCCGGCAGCCGGCGCTGGATCGCCGCCTCGATGACCGCGAGCCAGTCTTCGTCATCGTCGACGACGAGGAGCTTGAGCCTCTCGCCCGGCCGGGCGGGGAGCGCGGCGGCCCGCTCGAGCTGCGTGACGAGCTCGCGCGGCGTCGCGGTGCGCGCTCGCGGTTCTTTGTGCAGCGCCGCGAGGAGCGGCCCATCGAAGCCGGGCTCGAGCTCGGGGCAGACGTCGCTCGGGACGGGCGGCGTCTCGCGGGCGTGCTTGTCCATCAGCACGTCGGGGCGCGAGCTCACGAAGGGCAGCCGGCCGGTGAGGATCTCGTAGGCCGTCACGCCGAGCGCGTAGACGTCCTGGCGGGCGAGCAGCTCGCGCGGGACCGAGATCCCGAGCGCGCGCTCGGGCGGCATGTAGCTCGGGGTGCCGCGCACGACGCCCGAGCCCTCCGTCAGGAGCTGCGAGAGGCCCATGTCGGTGAGCTTCACCATGCGTCCCGGGCCGAGCAGGATGTTCGAGGGCTTCACGTCGCCGTGGATCAGGTGCGCCTCGTGGAGCGCCTCGAGCCCCTCCGCGACCGCGTGCAGGATGGGCAGCGCCTCGCTCGCCGGCAGCCGGCCGCGCTCGCGCAGGACGTGGGAGAGGCTCGGGCCATTGACGAGCTCCATGACGAGGAAGGGGCGGCCGCCGTCCTCCGCGATCGAGTGCAGCGTGACGACGTTCGCGTGGGTCAGCGCCGCCATCGTGCGCGCCTCGGCCTCGAAGGTGCGGCGGACCGACGCCGAGCAGAGCAGCTCCGGCTGCACGAGCTTGATCGCCACGTCCCGGCCGAGCTTCAGATCGCGCGCCGCCAAGACGACGCCCATTCCCCCGTCTCCGATCCACCGCTCCACCCGATACTGCCCGGCGAGCACGTCGCCGATCGCCGGCACGGAGGCGCGCTCGCGGTCCTTCTCGCCGCGATCGAGGCCGGAGGGGAGCGTCGGTGGGGTCGTGCGCGAATCCACGGGCACAGACCGTGTGCAATGGTCGTACCCCCCTCCCCGGTCGCCGCTCCGCCCGATGGGCCCGCGGCGCCGCGCCCCGAGTGCGCGGAATGGCCCTCGACACCTCGCCGCGGCCCGCGGGAATGCGCCGAAACAGCGCGGCTCAATCCGGTTCAGACCGCCGGTGCAGATCGCCCACCAATCGAGCTTTCTCGAGGCCGAGAGCCGCAGAGAGCGACGAGGTTGTCAGCCTCGATCGTACATCCGAGCCGGTCCGCGAAGCGCCGCAGCGCCATCCTCGAGCGCCGCACATCGAGCACATCCGCGATCTGTGGGGCTCCATGGCATGGCGCCTGCGGATGCGAGAGGCCCGAGGAGGGGGCGCGAGACAACGGACTCGGGAGAGCGGAGGAGAGCCATGCGGGCGTTCATGTTCTTCGTGCGGATCCCGGCGTCGATCCCCCTCGCGGGGCTCCTCCTGCTGGGCGGCTGCGGCGCAGGGGCGGCGAGCCCTCCCCGCTCGTCGCCCAAGGTCGCGGCGCCCGCGCGGCCCGTGCTCGCCGACGACGGGCACCTCCTCGACGGCGTGCGACAGGTGAGCGCGGGCACCACGCACACGTGCGCGCTCCGCACCGACGCGTCCGTGTGGTTCTGGGGCGACAACTCGGTCGGCCAGCTCGGCGACGGCTCGCGCGAGACGTCCCACGTCCCCGTGCGGGTGCGCGCGCTGCCGCCCGCGCGCTGGGTGTCGGCGGGCGCGAGGAGCACGTGCGCCGCGACCCTGGAGGGCGAGGTCTACTGCTGGGGCGCGAACTCGGTGGGCCAGCTGGGCGACGGCGACGTCGCGAGCGGCCACCCCTCGCCGGTGCGCACGCTGGGGCTCGCGCGCGCATCCGTCACCGCCGGATCGCACGTCGCCGAGCGGCACTGCGCGATCGACGACGCGGGCGAGCTCGCGTGCTGGGGCCGCCTCAGCCCGCTCGCCGAGGACGGACGACCGATCCTCGCGAGCCGAACGCCGGAGACGGATCGCTGGGTGAGCGAGGTCGTCGCGGTGGCGATCGGCGGAGGCCACGAGTGCGTGCTGACCGAGGGCGGCGCCGTCTCGTGCCGCGGCCTCGGCGCCTACGGCGAGCTCGGCCACGCCAGCACCCAGCTCGAGCCGCGCTTCACCGAGGTCTCGAGGCTGGAGCGGGTCACGTCGATCGCGGCGGGAGAGCGGCACACGTGCGCGACCGGCGCGGACGGCGTCGCGTGGTGCTGGGGTCACAACGATCGCGGGCAGCTCGGGACCGGCGGCCGCGCGTCGTTCACCGCGCCGGCTCGCGTGGAGCTGTCCGCGGCGGTGCGCGGCGTGGTCGCGGGGCACGCGCACAGCTGCGCGCTCGGAGAGCATGGCAACGTGTTCTGCTGGGGCGACAACACGCACGGGCAGCTGGGCGACGGAGGCGCCGAGACGCAGCCCGAGCCGCAGGTGGTGAGGCTGCGCGCGCAGGTGCACGAGCTGGCCGCGGGCGCGCGACACACCTGCGCGCTCCTCGTGGGCGGCGCGGTGCAGTGCTGGGGCGACAACCTCGGCGGGCAGCTCGGCGACGGCACGGCGGACGACCGCGCCTGGCCGGTGGCGGTGCTCCGCGGCGAGGAGCTGGGCGAACGGACCTTGGTCGCCGCGCGATGAGGATGTCAGATCGGGGTCTCGGCGATCGCGCGCTCGAGCGCGCCTCGATCGAAGCCCTGGATCACGCGCCCGCGGAAGTCGATCACCGGGATGCCGGAGGGGCTCACGCCGGCGGCGCGGGCGGCGCGCTGCATCGCCTCGCGCGCGCCCGGCTCACGCTCGATGTCGCGCTCCACGAACTCGATCCCGCGCTCGCGGAAGAACGCGGCGGCCGAGCGGCACGCGCCACACCACGACGCGCCGTAGATCACCACGTCGCTGCTCGCCGCCTCGCCGCTCGGCGGCTCGACGGGCGCCCGGGCGACCTCGGCCTCTCGGTGAGCCGCCCGCTCCACCTGCGCGTCGAACGCCGCCCGCCGCATGCGGCGCACGGCGTAGCTCCCGCCGGACGCCGGACGCCGGAGGTCGGCCACGTACACGAGCTCGGGATCGAGCCGCTCCTCGGGCGCGAGCTCGAGGTCGTCGACCCGGACGGCGCTGCGGTGCTCCTCGGGGATGTCGGAGCGCCGGCTCGCGGTGTGGAGGCCCTCCTCGTCGAACCACACGAGCAGGAGCCCCTCCGCTTCGCCGCGCACCTCGAAGGGCGGCTCGACCGGCTCGCCCTCGGCGGCGATCTCGGCGAGGTGATCGCCGTCCTCGGCGCAGCCGAGCAGATGAAGCGCCAGCGCGACAGCGATCCATGCACCCGAGGCTCTCGCGGCCATCACCATCCGCCGATCTTGCGCCTCGAGCGCCGGAAGACAAGCACCTCGTGCGAGCCGAGACGGCCGCCGAGATCACCGCCGGCGACGGTAGCGCGTGTTGAGCGCGGCCGTCTCGCGGTGGCAGCGCGAGAAGAGCCCGCGCGAGCGCTCGAGGGCGCGCTCCGCCCGGCCCATGTTCTGGTCGAGCTCGAGGCGCGCCGAGAGCTGCTCGGCCGTTCCGTCCACCTCGGGACCGGCGGGCTGGCCGGCGCAGACGGGCCCGCAGCGCTCGAGGAGCGCGACGGCCTCGACCCGCAGGTCCTCGGCCTCGAGGATCGCGTCGTGGGCGTCCACGCAGACGTCGCGCGCCTGCGTCACGTCGCTGTGCACGAGCGGCATCGTCCGGAGGTTGTCGACGAGGCGCCGGCGCTCCTCGAGCGGATCGTCCATGTCGAGCCGCTCGTAGCGATCGAGGAACATGCGCGCCTCCGCCGACGCGTCGCCCTTGCACGCGGTGGCGAGCATCAGCGCGGGGAGGACGAGATGTGCGGGACGAAACCTCACGGGGACCGCGCGACCTTACCTCGCGCCCCGGACCGAGCAACTGTGGGCCGAGCAACTGCGGGCCCTCGAAGGCGTCAAGGCTCCGGGCGCGCGCGCACCGCGAGGACGTCGGCCTTCGCGTGGCCCATCACGCGCTCCGCCACGCTCCCCATGATCCACCGGGAGAGCCCGGTGCGCCCGTGGGTGGCGAGGACGATCAGGCCCGGCCGATGGCGGGCCTCGGCCTCGAGGATCTCGCTCGCGGGATCGCCGTGGCGGACGTCGAAGTCGACCGTGATGCCGGCCTCCTGCGCCTTCGCGGGGACGCGCGCGCGCAGGCCCCCCTCGGCGGACGCGAGCGCGCTCTTCAGGCGGTCGGCGTCGTGGCGCGCGTCGTAGTAGTGGGCGACCAGCGGGCTCGGCGTCGGCAGCTCGGGCAGCACGTACACCAGCGTCAGCCGCGCCTTGTTGGCGATCGCGAGCTCGACCGCGCTCTCGACGGCGAGGTCGCCGAGATCGGAGAAGTCGGTGGCCGCGAGGATGTGTTGGTAGCGCATGTGGAGTG
>JAEZBP010001193.1 GCA_023427125.1 Pseudomonadota bacterium
CGCAGCGCGACGTGCACGGCGGGCAGGGCCTCGAGCGCGAGCGCGTCGCGGACGCCGCGCAGATCGCTCGCGACGAGCGCGGCGAGCGCCTCGGCCCGCCGCCGGTGGCGGGGCTCGAGGTAGAGCACCTCGACCCGCGGATCCTCGAGGCGCACCACCGCGTCGTGATCGAAGGTGAAGGGGTCCTTGTCCTTCTTGGTGTCGAAGAGCTCGCTCGCGACCAGCGCGCCGATCAGCACCACGCCGACAATCGCCTTCTCGCGGGCGCTCATCCGCCGGGCCAGCGCGTCCGCGATCGAGCCCTCGCGGCCGAGCGCGAGGAAGGCGCCGATCCCGAGCACTCCGAGGATGAGGAGCGCGGTCTCGAGCACCTCGCCCACCGGCAGCCGGTCGCGCTCGAGCACGAAGCGCTCGCCGACGAGCGCGAAGGGGCCGAAGCGCGCGAGCTCGACGTCGGTCGCGAAGCCGAGGAACGCGAGGGCGAAGAGGAGCGTGAGGTAGATCGGGATCCGGAAGCGGCCGGTGAGCCCCATCGTGACGAAGAAGACGCCGAGCGCGAGCGCGAAGAGCTCCGTCTTCACGAGGACGATCGCGACCCAGCGCAGGGTGATCGGCTCGCGGAGCGCGGCGGCGGCGAGGCTGAGCGCGAGCGAGCCGAGCGCGGCGATCGAGAGCACGCTCAGCGCGAGCGCGAGCTTAATGACGAGCACCTCCCAGCGCCGTAGCGGGAGCGCCTCGAGGAAGCGCTGAGTGCCGCGCTGGTACTCGAGCACGATGAGGCGATGGCCGAGCGCGAGGGCGGCGATCGGCAGGAAGAAGCGCACGAAGGTCGCGTGGGTCTCGAGCAGGGTCATCGTGCGCGAGGCGGCCAGCGAGCCGAGCAAGAGCAAGAGCGCCACGCCGACCAAGAGCAGCGTGAGCGCGCCGAGGACGAGGCCGTGCTCGCGCAGCTCCTTTCCGATGAGCGCGCCGAGGCGCTTCATCCGGCGCGGACCATCTCGATGAAGATCTCCTCGAGCGGCAGCGCCTCGAGCGGGAGCGCGCCGAGGGCGGCCCAGCGCTCGGGATCGCTCGCTTCGAGGATCACGCGCCGCGCGCCGCCGGAGGTGCGCTCGCGGATCACGAAGATGCCCTCGGCGCGGAGCGCGTCGGGGAGCGGCGCGCCGAGCGGGACGGCGAGCGAGCGCACCCGCGCGGCGAGCGTCGCGACCGGGCCCTCGTAGCGCATGCGGCCGCCGTCGACGATGCCCACGCGGTGGGCGACGTGCTCGACCTCGTCGATCAGGTGCGTCGAGAAGAAGGTCGTCCGGCCGGTGCGATCGGCGTCCTCGCGCACGATGTCGAGGAACTCGCGGCGCGCGACCGGATCGAGCCCGGCGGTCGGCTCGTCGAGGATCAGGAGCTCGGGCCGGTGCGAGAGCGCGAGGGCGAGCGCGAGCTTCACCTTCATCCCGCCGGAGAGGCCCTGCACCTTGCGATCGAGCGGCACCTCGAGCTGGCGGCAGCGCCGCACGAAGTCCTCGCCGCTCCAGGTCGGGTAGAAGCTGCCGACGAAGCGGCCGAGCGTGCGCGCGTCCATCCACGCGTAGAACGACTGCTCCTGCGCGACGTAGCCGATGCGCTCGCGCAGCTTCACGTGGCCGCCGCGCGCCGGCTGGCCGAAGAGGTGCACCTCGCCGCGATCGACGGCGGTGATGCCCATGAGGATGCGGATCGTCGTCGACTTGCCGGCGCCGTTTCGGCCGAGGAAGCCGTAGACCTCGCCGCGGCCGACGGCGAGATCGAGGCCGCGCAGCGCGTGGACGCGCCCGTAGCTCTTGTGCAGCGCGCGCGCCCAGAGGATCGGCTCGTCGCTCACGTCAGCTCGCGATGAGGCCGCGCCCTCGGAAGTACTCGATCGCGTCGGTGATCGTCTCCTCGATCGGGCGGAAGCTCGCGCCGAGCTCCCGGCGCGCCTTGTCGTTGCGATAGAAGCTCGGCTTGAGGCTGTACTCGAAGAAGTCGCGGGCCAGGAGCGGCGGCGTGCCGGTCCGGCGCGCGTTGAGCTCCATCGCCCGCGCGATCGTCCGCGCGACGCCGAGCGGCAGCTTCACCAAGGGGCGCTTCTTTCCGCTCGCGCTCAGGACCGCCCGCACGAGCTCCTCGTTCGTGAGGTTGTGCGCGACCGCGAGGTAGCGCTCGCCCTTGACGCCCTTCTCCGCGGCCAGGACATGGCACGCCGCCGCGTCGCGCACGTCGACGTAGGCCGCGCCGCCGTCGTAGTGGATGGCCGGGCCCGGCGTGTTGAGGGTGGTCACGATGAGCTGCCCGCTCGGGGTCGGTCGCAGGTCGCCCGGCCCGAACACGACCCCCGGGCAGACCACCCGCACGTCGAGGTCCCACTCGGCGAAGTACTCGGCGATCTCGCGGCTGAGAAACTTCGTGCGGCTGTACGGGAAGTCGAGATCCCACGCCTCGTAGGGGGTGGCCTCGTCGGCGTACTGACCGGGCGGAGGCCGGCCGATCGAGGCCATGCTCGCCGTGTAGATGACCTTCTCCACGCCGGCGCGGCGCGAGGCCTCCAGCATGCTGAAGGTGCCGCGGAGGTTCACGTCGTACATCCGCGTCGGGTCGGGCGCCCAGTCCTGGTAGATCGCCGCGGCGTGGAAGACGGTATCGACGCCCTTCACGGCCTCCTCGGCGTCGGCGCGCGAGCGCACGTCGCCCTCGATGATCTCCACCTCGAGCCCCTCGAGGTTCTCGCGCGACTCCCCGGGGACGGCGAGCACGCGCACCTGCTTGCCGTCCTCGACGAGCTGGCGCACCACCCAGCTGCCGAGGAACCCACACCCGCCCGTCACCAGACATCGCTGCATCGGAAGACCCTCTCGTGAGCGGGGGAGGATACCCGAGAGAGGGGTCGTCGCGCGTCTTTGGTCCGCCTGCTACCATCCGCGCGCCGTGTTCGACGACGACGACGACGACAACGCCAAAGCGACCCTCTACGGCCTCGCCTTGGGGGCTCCGGACGTGGCTCCGCGGCAGCTTCAGAAGGCCTTCGACACGGTCGTGCGCACGCGCGGCGGCAAGCCCGAGGAGGAGTCGGACGGCCCCTCGGACGGCATCTGGGTCGAGGCTCGCATGCACACCTTCGAGGTCCACGGCGCGTGGATCGCGATGGAGACCGAGCACGAGCTGCCGCTCTCGCTCGCGCGCGAGCTCGCGCAGAAGGTGAACAAGACGATCACCGCGCACATGCTCCAGGTGCGCGAGGAGGTCGTCGAGAACAAGACCAACGAGGACGAGTGGGGCTACCGCAACCAGTACCGCTCGGTCGACGTTCGCCCCGACGGAACGATGAGCGACCGCGAGCCGACGGTGGATCCCGACTACGCGGCGGTCTCGCACGGTGACTTCCACGAGACCACCCACGCGATCTTGTGGATGATGGTCACCGAGCAGGAGGCCTACAGCCCGATCGGCGAGCCGCGCTATCTCGCGTACGTGCTGCCCTCGCCGCGCACCTCGGGGCTGCCTCCGCGGCTGGCCGAGCTCGCCACGCTGATCCACGACTCCGGTCAGTTCTCGGTGCAAGAGGTCGGCGGGCAGACGATGCTGCGCCTCACCCTGCCGGACGGAAGCCGCCGCTTCAGCCGCGTGACCGCCGAGGAGCTCGCGCAGCTGCGCGAGACGACGGGCATCGAGCCCACCTGACCGATGCAGGTGCGCGCGTTCACGGTGGGGATGTTCCAGGTGAACACCTACCTCCTGACCGACGAGGCCACCGGCGCCTCGGCGATCGTCGACACCGGCGAGACCGAGGAGCTGGCGGACGCGCTCAGCGCGCTCGCGCCCGACGTGCGGATGATCCTGTTGACCCACGCGCACGTCGATCACGCCGGCGGCCTCGTCTCCCTGCAGGAGCGCTTCGACGTGCCGACGTACCTGCCGGCGCTCGAGAAGCCGCTCTTCGACACGCTGCCGGTCCAGGGGCGCATGTTCGGCATGCCCTCGCTCGACCGGCCGTGCGGGCGCATCGATCACTTCGTCGAGGACGGAGACACGATCGCGCTCGGCGAGACCACGCTGCGCTTCCTCTCGACCCCGGGGCACACGCCCGGTCAGGGCTGCTACTTCGACGACGCCGACATCATCGTCGGCGACACGCTCTTCGCCGGATCGATCGGCCGGACCGACTTCCCGCTGAGCGATCCGAAGCTCGCGGTCGAGAGCCTGCGCCGGCTGATGGATCTGCCGGGCGCGCTCCGCGTGCACAGCGGGCACGGCCCGATGACGACGCTCGAGGCGGAGCTGCGCGACAACCCCTTCCTCGCCTATCTCCGCCGCGAGAAGGGCATGCCGGTCGGTCCGAGCCTGCGCTGGGCGCCGGGGACCTGAGGGCGGCTCAGCGCGGCACACGCGGGCCTCGAGAAGTGAGCCCGGTTGCGTCGGTACGAGCATTGCGAGGAGCGGCGTTCCTATGAAACACGTCTCCTCTGCGCTCGCCCTCCTCGTCGTGATGCTCGCCTCGCCCGCCCTGGCGGACGTCATCCCTCCGGAGGAGAGCGCGTGCCAGGCGCGCGAGGCCGGCGACGCCTGCACGGCGGTCAGCGGCGGGATCTGTCAGGCCGACACCTGCACGCGCCTCGACTACGAGAGCTGGGACCGCGACGCCTCCGCCTCGCCGCCGAGCATGAGCTACGACTGCCTGCGCTGCGTCAACCCGACGACCGGCGAGGTGGACTCCGGCCCGCCCACCGACGTCGACGCCGGCATGAGCGGGGGCGGCGGCGGCTGCTCGATCGCGGGCGCCGGCTCGGCGGGCCTCTTCGCCGTCGCGCTCGCCCCGCTGGCCGGTCTGGCCCTGCTGCGTCGTCGCCGGCGCTGAACCCGCGGTGACGTCCTCCGGGGTTGCGCGGATGACTTGACTCCGCTCGTCGTTTCTCCGCTATGCTCCGTGGCGATGAGGGGCGCGGCGAAGAGGGGAGCGTAAGCGCGCGTGGCGCGGATCCTCGGGCAGCTCGCCTGTGGCCGCTGCGGAGCTCGCTTCTGGCCGCGGCGCGGTGAGTCCGCGGCGCTCCTCGTCGTGTGCCCGCATTGCTCTGCGGCCCACGCGAACCCGGACGCGCTCCCCGCCGGCCCGCTCTCGACGTCCAATCGGATCCTCGACGCCTGGCTGCGGACGTACTGGATCGACGGTGCACCGCGCACCCGGGTCGCAAGCATCGGCGAGCTGTTGTGGACGCGAGAGCCCTGGATGACCTACGGCCCGCTCTCGTGCGTCGATGGCTGCAGGATCACGAAGCACGGGCCGCTCCACGCCGCGTTGGTGCACTGCACCTACTACCATCGCGTTCAGCGCATGCCGGTGTATCCGCAGTCCTGGACGACGATCTTCATCGCGGCGTACCTACCGCGCCCCGACCTTCTCGCCGACATCGAGGGCGTGTTCGCGATGCGCGGTGGCGTGGTCTTCATCGAGACGGAAGGGGACGCGCTCGCGCGCGCCGGCGGGCTGGCGTACGAGCTCGTGCGGCGCGGCGCCGAGCCGCTCTTCGAGCTCGCGCAGGTGCCCGATCCGACGCCGCTCTCCGCCCAACCGCAGCCGGCCGAGCTCGGCCATGACGCCGGCGCGCCGACGAGGGTGGAAGCGGAGCGCGTCCGCTGCGCGCGCTGCGGCGCGCCGAGCTCCGTCGCCGCGCTGATCGGCGAGGACGCGAGGTGTCCCCACTGCGCCGCGCCTCAGTCTTTGCCCGGGCCGCTCGCGTCCGCGCTTGTGGCCCACCAGCGTCGCGTGCACGCCGCGCGGCTTCGCCCGAAGACCCTGCTCGACCTCACCCGCGCCTGGGCCCAGCCCGTGACGCGAGCCACTGCGCCCGAGCAAGCGCCGATCGCCTGCGCGCACTGCGGCGCGCTGAACCCGCCCGCCGCGAGGGCCTGCGCGAGCTGCCGCGAGCCGATCGTTCCGTCGGAGCGCGCCATGCGGCTCGTGGAGGCGAGCGAGGCCGAGCAAACCGCGAAGACGCACGGCCGCCACGCGGGCCTCGTCGAGCTCTTCAGCGACAATTTGATCTCGACGGTGGCCTTCGGCGCCGCGTTCATCGTGCTCTTCATGTGCTTGGCGCCGTTCATCGGGTCGATCGATTCGATCGTGACGGGTTCGTGGGACGTGACCCCGGCGTTCCTGGTCAGCGAGGGCGTCATGGGAGCCCTCGTCCTCTTCCTCGTGATCTTCGGTTTGGTCTACGCCCGCTGGAGCCGAGCCCGACGCCAGCGGGTCACGGACCGATGGCTCACGCCGGTCGCCGCGCTCGCCGAACAGCTCGGCGGGAGGCTCGGACCGAGGCAGGAGCTCGTCGCGTGGGCCACCCAGTGGTGGAACGACCGGCTCGCCCCGGCGTGGCGCGCGACGAGCGCGCGTCGCGCGGTGCTGAGCGCTCAATCGGGTGGCTTTCCGCTCATGATCTCGATCGATCCGCAGGGCTCTCTCGGGATCGAGCTCAGCCACGCCAGGGCGCACGTCGACCTCGCGCTCGCCGCCGACTTGCCGCGGGACGTCGTCTATCGGGTGCGGCAGCCGGACGCGCGCCGGATCGTCGAGGAGCTGGCGCGCATCGGCTTCACCCTCGACCTGCGTACCGGCGGCCTCGCGCTCTTCGCCAGCGCGCCCTTGGTGCGGCACTTCGCCCAGCACCCCGAGCGGCTCGCGCTGCTGGCGCCGATCATCACCGCGCTCACCCAGCTCGCCCACCGGCTCGACGCCGAGCCGCCGAGAGCCTCGCGCTGATCACACGGGTCGCTCCGCTGCGTGACGGCATCCTGACACCTGCCAACGGCGGCACCGTCCCTCGCTGCGCTCCTTGATCACGCCTCGGCGACGATCGCGCGGAGCGCGCCCTCGATCTCGGCGCGGAGCGACGCGGGGTCGAGGTCGGCGAGGACCTCGAGCGAGCGGCCGTCGGCGAGCCGCGACGCGATCTCGAGGCCGAAGTAGTACGCGCTGCGCACCGGGCGGGCGCCGAGCGCGGGCGACGCGCGGCCGAGGAAGAAGGTCGCGTAGTCCTCGCGGGACTCGGAGTCGAGGCAAAGGAGCAGCTCGGCGCCGAGCGAGGCCGCGTGCTCCGGCATCGCGTCGGCGAAGCGCACGCGGCGACCGGGCGCGTCGAGCACGGGATCGCTCGGATCGTGGAGGTGCGTCATCGGCAGCGCGTCCTCGCGCGCGGTGCCGGGGTTGAGCACCAGCGACGCATACGTCGCGAGCCCCTCGAAGAAGAGCGCGCCATAGATCTGCGCCGGCCCCTGCGCCTGATGGAAGTGGAAGAGCTCGTGGTGGATCAGCACCATCGGATCTCGATCCGGCTGGAGGTCGGCCATCACGTCGAGCCCGAAGAGGAGCGCGGCCCGGCCGGCGACCTCGCGACCCGCGCCGTTGAAGCCGTCGATCGACGCCATGAGGTAGCAGTCGCCGTCCCAGCCGAAGCTCGGCAGTGCCTGCAGGAAGCGGCGCGTGCCCTCCTCGAGCCGCGCCTCGAAGGCGCGGTGGAGCCGCCGCATGACGGGCACGAGGGCGGGCAGCCTCGGGAGGAAGCGATCGATCCGCGCGTCGAGCTCGCCCTCGCTTCCCGCGCCGAGGACCGAGGGCACGTACACCTCGGGGTAGCGCGCCACCACGAGCTCACGGAAGAGCGCGCCGGCCTCCTCGAGCGGCGCGCCCTCGGCGCGGTCCCAGAAGTCGAAGAACGCCGGCATCGTGTCGACGACGCGGAAGGGCGCGCCGGCGCTCGGCGGGCGCGTCGAGGGGCCGCCGCACGCCTCGGCGAGGAGGGCCGCGCTCGCCGCGAGGAACGTGCGCCGCGAGAGGGCGATCGGCTCCTTTATCAATCCGGATCGCAGGCGCCATCGCAGGGATGGACGACCTCGCCGTCGGGGCGGAGGAACTGCTCGAGCTGCGCGCGCGCCGACGGAAGGCTCCGCACCGCGTTGTGGGTCGGGGTGTCGGGCCCCGGATCGCGCGTGCCGGGCGGGAGCGGATCGACGCCGTCGATCGCGTAGATCGTGATCGCCGAGTCGACCGGGCCGGGGCTCGTCGCGAGGCCGAAGGGCTCCTCGACCGAGGGGGTGGTGAGCGGCAGGCCCGCGCTCCGCGCGAGCAGGTGGCTCGCGACGTTCGAGACGGCGACGTCGCCGACGCCGATCTGCATCAGCACCCGCCGCGGGATCGCGCCCTCGAGCGGATCGTTGAGCAGGTGCGGCGCGTAGGTGACTCCGTCGACCGGCGCCCAGAGCATCGCCGACATCGCGATGAGGAGCGCGCGCTCGAGCGGGTCCTCGTAGCTCTCCTGCATGATGGCGCGGAGGCCGCGCCACGCGTCGGAGCGCTTGATGAGCATCGACCAGCCCGCGCCGCCGACGCCGAGCACGAAGCGCTCGAGGTCCGGCGCGACGCCCGCGACGACCGCGCCGAGGATCCCCCCCATGCTGTTGCCGTAGAAGTGGCGCTGCGCCGGATCGTAGGCGGGCGCGCTCGCGCCGCCGTCGAGCGGCACGCTGAGCTCGGCCAGCCCCGCGCAGCTCTCCGCGACCGCGCGGCTGAGCGCGAGGACGTTGACGATCCCCTGGTGCAGCCGCTCGGTGGTGCTCACGAAGGTGGAGAAGTCGCGGCTGAGCGCGAGCACGATCCGCGAGAGGTCCTCGCGCGCCATGCCCCACCAGTCGGTCGCGAAGATCGCGGCCTCGAGCTCCGAGGCCTGGGAATGCATCCACGGCGAGTCGGCCTCGAAGCGCGTCCCGAGGATGCCGTGGCCGTAGACGATCGCGCGCCCGGGGCCCTCGCCGGCCTGCACCCGCGCGCGCAGCGACTCGGGCAGGATCGCCAGGAAGGGCACCTCCACCGACTCGCCGCTCACGGGCCGCCCCTCGGCGTCGCGCGCGATGCGCGCCTCCTCCGCGCTCGCAGCTTGAGCGCCGACCAGGTAGAGCGGCACCCGAACGGTGCCGTGCACCCGCCGCCAGAGCTCGGGCGGGAGCTCGTCGCCGGCCTCGACCTCCGTGATCGTGCAGGCGCTCGGCGCGACCAGCATTCCGTCGCGCATCGCGAGCAGGTCTCGGGTGATCGAGGCCTCGGGCGCGGTGGTGAAGCCCCACGCGATCAGGAGCTCCTCGCGCGGCACGCCCGCCGTCTCGAGCGCGCCGAAGACGTCGTCGAGCTCGCCCCGGCGCGCCTCGACGTCGCTCCCCTCGAGCTCGCTCCCTTCGATCGAGGTGCCGTCGCGGAGCGCGCGGAAGAAGGGAGCGGGCTCGATCGGCGCGCCCTCCGGCGTCTCGAGGCCGCGCAGGCCGACCGCGTAGCGGGTCGAGGGCGCGAGCCGCACCGCGGGGCGGATGTAGAGCGGGACCTCGGCCGGGTCGATGTCCGTCCACCGATCGAGCTCGGCGAAGCAGGGCACCCGCTCGCCGGTCTCGACGTTCACGATCACCGCCGTCGCGTCGGGGCCGAGGCTCGCGTCGATGCGATCTTCGCCGAAGAGGCTCGCCTCGTCGGGCACGGGCGAGACGACCGTGATCAGCGTGGGCAGGAGCGAGAAGCCCTCGCGCGCGAAGGGCTCGGGCTGGGCCTGCAGGCCGCGCGCGGTCGTCGGGAGGCCGTGGGCGGGCAGCGCGATCCGATCGCCCTGCCGGAAGTGATCGGAGGGCCACGGCAGCAGGCAGTGCGAGGGATCGGTGTTGTCGCACGCCGGATCGAAGAGCTCCGCGCCGCCGTCGGGCACGGCCGGCGCGCCGTCGCAGGCGACCAAGAGGAGCAGCGAGGACCACGCGAGGGAGCGCACCATGCGCGCCATCCTATCGCGCTCCGGCGCAGGTGGCGTCCCCACAGTGCGGGCTCGGGCCCCACAGCGGTGCGGCCACACCTCTGGCGCGACCCATGGGCTTCTTCGGTGGCCCGCGTCGTGAAATGGGGCCGCGCCTACCCACGGAGGCCACTCGCGATGATCAAGAACCCCCCGAAGAGAGCTCGTCGACTTCTCACACGCGCAGGAGCGGCGCTCGCGGCGCTCGCCCTCGCCGTCGCGTACGGAGGGTGCGAGGAGGGGCCGCCGAGCGAGATCCAGTCGTACACCGACAGCGCGGGCCGATCGTGCTCGGTCGACCTGGCGGAGATCACGCTGGAGGCGATGTGCGATGCCGACGCGAGCGCGCTCGTGACCTGCGAGGCGGGTCAGGAGCCGGTGTTCGTCCTCCACGACGACTACGACTTCGAGACGATGATCTACACGCGCCAGAGCTGCACCGGGTGCATCGATCGCGACGCGCGGATGACCTACATCGGCTCCTGCGCGAACGTGGAGTGCGCGAGCGACGACGACTGCCTCAACCGCGACGGCGACGTCACTCCCTTCGCGTGCACCGGCGGCACCTGCCTGAAGTGATGGAGGGACGAGCGCTCTGATATCCTGGTGCGCGCCATGCGCATCCTCATCGCGGACAAGCTCGCCCCCCTCGTCGCCGGCCGCCTCCAAGACCTCGGCGCCGAGGTGCACGTCGAGCCCGAGCTCAGCGGCGATGCGCTCACCGCGCGCCTCGCCTCGCTCGATCCCTCGGTGCTCGTCGTGCGCAGCACCAAGGTCACGCGCGCCGACGTCGATCGAGGCCGCGCGCTCTCGTTGATCATTCGCGCGGGCGCCGGCGTGAACACGATCGATCTCGCGGCGGCCTCGGGCCACGGCGTCTACGTCTCGAACTGCCCCGGCAAGAACGCGAGCGCGGTGGCCGAGCTCACCATCGGCCACCTGATCAACCTCGACCGGCGCATCGCCGACAACGTCGCCGAGCTGCGCGCGCGCACCTGGAACAAGAAGGCCTTCGGCAACGCGCGGGGGCTGCGCGGGCGCAGGCTCGCGGTGCTCGGGACCGGCACCATCGGGCGCGAGGTGATCGTCCGCGCGCAGGCCCTCGGGATGCGGGTGCGCGCGTGGTCGCGGAGCCTGACGTCCGAGCTCGCCGAGTCGCTCGACATCGAGCGCGCCGAGACGCCCGAGCGCGCGGTCGAGAGCGCGGACGCGGTGACGGTGCACCTCGCGCTCACGCCGGAGACCCGCGGCCGCGTCGGCGAGGGCATCTTCGCGGCGATGAAGCCGGGCGCGTACTTCGTCAACACGTCGCGCGCCGAGGTGGTCGATCAGGCCGCGCTGCGGCGCGCGCTCGACGAGAAGGGCATCTGGGCGGGCCTCGACGTCTTCGCCGACGAGCCGGCCGGCGGCACCGGCGAGTTCACCGACGCGATCGTCGATCACCCGCGCGTCTACGGGACGCATCACATCGGCGCGGGCACCGTCGAGGCCGAAGAGGCGGTCGGCGAGGAGGTCGTGCGCATCGTCGACGCGTACCTGCGCGGCCGGGTGATCCCGAACTGCGTGAACCTCGCGTCCGAGAGCGAGGCGAGCCACACGCTCGTCGTCCGGCACGCCGATCGGGTCGGCGTGCTCGCGACCGTCCTCGAGCTCCTGCGCGACGCCGGGCACAACGTGCAGGAGATGCAGAACATCGTCTTCTCGGGCGGCGAGGCCGCCTGCGCGCGCATCGCGATCGCGGGGCTCCCGAGCGCCGAGACGCTCGCGAAGATCAACGCCGACCCGGCGGTCTTCGACGCCTCGACGACACCGATCGAGGGCTGACGCGACGGGTAACCGACCCATAGGCTTGCTGGCCAACCAGGAGGAGACGCATGCCCCATCGCGAGACCACGGCCGCCGGCGCCCGTCTTCGCCGTCTCGATCTCGCGGCAGGCTCTCCGCTCAGGCGTTCTTGCGCCGCTCGGCGAGGACCGCGACGAGCACCGCGCGCACCGCGCGCTCGTCGAGGCCGCGGAAGAAGTCGACCTTGTCGACCAGGTAGCTGAGCCCGGCCATGTGCAGCTCCGCCGGCCCGACCGGCACCCGCAGCATCCCGCGGTGGAGCGCGCGGAGGAGGCGCTCGAGATCGGTGGTGGTCAGCGCGGTGAGGCCCGCGCCGTAGGTGGCGCCCTTGATCATCGCGCGATGCCTAGCAGCACCGCGCCGGCTTCGCGAACCGCTACGCGGCGAGGAGGAGCCAGCTGTCGCCGAGCTCGTGGGCCAGGTAGCCCTGCTCGGCCGAGAAGCGCGCGGCGCGCTCGAGGAGCCCGGCGGGCGCGAAGGCGTGGAGCAGCTCGTAGTGCGAGCTCGAGGGATCGTGGGCGCCCGTGAAGAGCCCGCTGACCACGCGGCGAGGTGAGCCCGGGCCGAGGCGCAGATCAGTCTCGAAGCTCCCGGCGCGCACCTCGCCGTGCGCGGCGAAGCTCCCCTCGAGCGCGCGGGTCACCGAGGTCCCGACGGCGATGACCCGGCGGCCCTCGGCGCGCGCGTCCATGACCGCGCGCGCGGTCGGCGCGGGGATCTCGTAGCGCTCGGGCAGCGGCAGGCGCGCGTCGAGCGCGGCATCTCCAGTGGCGCTGAGGCCCGCCGCGTGGGTCAGCGTCACGATCTCGGCGCCCGCCCGGCGCAGCTCCCGCAAGCGCTCGAACGTCAGCGGCCGGCCCGCGGAGGGCAGCTCCACCGACCAGGGCCGCGCGGCGTAGGCGGTCGAGACCTCGTGAAGCGTCAGCTCGCGCAGCAGGTAGCTGTACTGCACCGGCCGGCCGATCGCGTAGAGGGCGCGCCAGAACGCATCCCCGCCGGGCGCGAAGGTGATCTCGATCAGCCGCGGCGAGCGCGGGTCGACGGCCTCCACC
>JAEZBP010001197.1 GCA_023427125.1 Pseudomonadota bacterium
CCTCTCGGGCGCCTCGAGCGAGGGGATCACGTCGAGCGCGGGCGGCGTCGGCGGAGCAGGCACCGCGGGTCCGCGCGGCTCGGTCGCCATGACGACCGCGGCAGGCGGGGGAGCGTCCTCACGCGCGAAGTCGAGGTCGTCCACCGTGATGTCCAGCACGAGGCTCGACTCGATCACCCGCGGCTCGTTCTTCGGCCGCGACTTGGGCTCGGGCGCCGACGCGACCTCGTCCATCGAGCCCAGCATCTCGTCCAGATCGGTGTCCGCCTGGCTCTCCATCTCCCGCCGCAGCTCTTCGAGCGGCAGCTCGCCCGCGCTCGCCACGCGGGTGACCTCGCGGTCGTCGGGCGAGCCGGACGCGCGCGTGCGCTTCACCGCCTTCTTGGTCGCGGGCTCGGCCGCTGGCGCGCTCGTGGGCGGCGGCTTGGGCACGGGCCTGGGTGCCTCGAGGCCGCTGAGGCCTCGGACGCGCGTGTGCTCGTCGTCGTCCTCCGCGGCCGCCGCGGCGTCCTCGAAGAGCTCGTAGTCGCCGAGCATCAGCGTCCGCGTCGGCTCTTCGGGGTAGGCCTCCGGTGGAATCTGCGGCGTCACCCCCGCCGTCACGTCGTCGAAGGCGAAGGCGGCGAGCGGGAGCTCTCCGTCGCCCGCCACGCGCGTCGAGTCGTCGAAGGACACCGGCATCACCGGCGCCATCGCGGACTCCGGCGGAGGCAAGGGCTCTCCCGCGAGCGCCGCGATGAGCACCCTCACGCGCAGCGCGAGCCGCCGCGCGCTCTCCGCGCTCGCGTCGCTCGACGCGATCTCCTCGTAGCGCGCGAGCGCGCCGTCGAAGTCCACGCTCTCGAGGTGCTGCGCGGCCGTCGCGTAGCGCGGGTCGGGCTCGCCCCCCTCGCCGCTGCCGCCGAACCACACCTGCGCCATGAAGAGCTCGAGCGCCTCGACCACCCGCTTGGCGTCGTCATGGCCCGGGTGCCGCATGAAGAACGTGCGCGCCGCGTGGAGCGCGGCCTCCAGGCTGCCTGCTTCGAGCGGGGCGCGCAGGGCGTCCGCCAGCGCCGCGTTCTCGTCGTCCTTGGCCACGTCCGTCGAATCAGAACGCGGATGCCCGGTCGCCGTCAATCGTGCCGAGCGTGTCAGAGTGGGTCGTCCACACGCCGGCGGCGATCGCGGCCGCCTCGGGACTGAGGGCGGGCCGCCCGCCATCGAGCGCCTGGCACGATCCAGCCGTCCGCGTCGCATACCCGGTCCGCGCGCCGGGCTGGTATCATCGACGCGATGGCGAGAGGCCTGCCGAAGCCCGGGAGCTCGCGCGACACGATCCACGACGAGGGCGAGGGAGCGAGGACGAACGTCGTCGAGACGCTCCCCTCGAGCTCGATCTCGCTCGAGATCGAGACGGACGACGGCGGGGACGACGACAGCGACCTCGACGCGTTCGGCGACCTCAAGCCCGGCGCGAAGCTGGGCCGCTACCAGATCGACGGCGTGCTCGGGAAGGGTGCCACCGGCGTCGTCTTCCTCGCGTCCCACCTCGTCATCGGCAAGCGCGTCGCGCTCAAGTGCCTCTATCCGCAGCACTCGACCTCCCGCAACGCGGTGGAGCGCTTCTTCCGTGAGGCGAAGATCGCCGCGACGGTCGAGCACCCGAACGTCATTCAGGTCTTCGACGGAGGCCGCGAGAAGGACGTGCTCTATCTCGCGATGGAGCGTCTCGAGGGGGAGTCGCTCGCCGATCGCATCGACCGCGGCAAGCTCTCGGTGGATGACGCGCTCGATCTCTTCCTCGCCATCATGGACGGCGTGTCGGCGGTCCACGAGCGCGGCGTCGTCCACCGCGATCTCAAGCCGGACAACATCTTCCTCGTCGCGTCGCGCACCGGCGGATCGGGGATCCCGAAGGTCCTGGACTTCGGGATCTCGAAGCTGAAGGAGCCCGGGCTCCGCGAGCTCACGACGCTCGGCACCGTGATGGGGACGCCCTTCTACATGGCGCCCGAGCAGGTGACGAACTCGCGGGACGTCGACGCGCGCGCGGACGTCTACTCGCTCGGCGTGATGCTCTACGAGGCGCTGGTCGGCGACGTGCCGTACGCCGAGGAGTCGGTGATCGAGATCTTCCGGCGCGCGCAGGCTGGGGACGCCCCGCCCCTCGAGCGCGAGCGGCCCGACGTCCCGGCGCCCGTCGTGCGGGTCGTCGAGAAGGCGATGCGCCCGGACCGCAAGGATCGCTTCGCGTCGGTCTCGGACATGCGCGACGCGCTCGCGACGGCGCGCGCTGCGGACACCAAGCCTTCGCGCGAGCGGCCGAGTGCCCTGCCGGAGGAGGACCGCCGCGCGACGGTGGCGGATCTCCCGCCCGCGCCCGACAACCGCGAGACGATCGCCGACGTCATGTCGCCGCTCCATGCGCCACCGCCGCTGCGCATCGAGGAGGCCGTCACGCCCCACTCGCTCTCGGCGCGCGAGGACCCTGCGGAGCGGCCCACACTGGCGCTCCTCTCGGCGCCGCCGCTCGTCCCGATGCGCGTGGTGCCCGAGTGGACGTGGTGGGCCCTCGGAGTCGCGGCGGCGGTCACCTTCGTGTCCATCGTGGTCGCGATCACCGCGCTCGCGACCTCGTGAGGGCGGCCTCGACCGTGTGAGGCTTCGCCAGCGCGCGGCGCGCCTGCTACGCTGCGTGCGATCGCATGGCAGAGAAGCGCAGGAAGCGAAAGCGGAAGAGCAAGTCCACCTCATCTTCGGGCGGTGGCGGCGACCTCCACTCTTCGGGCGGAGGCGGGCTCCTCCAGGGCATTCGCAACGGGATTCGAAGGGCGGCCGGCACCGACGCGCCCGCCGAGAAGCCGTCGAAGGCGAGCAACATCATCACCGGCCTGCTCCTGCTCGCGGCCGTCGCGTTCCTGATCTACCGCTGGTACTTCTGAGC
>JAEZBP010001216.1 GCA_023427125.1 Pseudomonadota bacterium
GGCTCGGGCGCCGCCCCGCGCCCCGCGTCGAGGCCGAAGGGGACCGCGTCGGCTTCGCACGCCGAGCACCCGCCCGAGCTCGCGGCGAAGAGCGCGACGAGGAGGACTCCGAGAGACCGCATCGCCACGTTCTAGCAGGTCGCTGCGAGTGTCGCCGGATGGGCCGCGCCCTGAAGACACCGCGTCGGGGGCCGGCGGCGTTTCACTTTTTCGCGACGGGGGAATATGGTCGCGGGAGCCTTGATGCGCGCCTCGCACCTCGCGCCGATCGGGATCGCGATCGCCATCGCGGCCGTGGGATCTCCTACGCGTGCACAGGATGACGCCGAGCGCGAGGCCGAGACCGAAGCCTCGCCTGCCGGAGGAGAACGAGAAGAGGAGCGGGAGGCCGAAGGAGAAGAGCAGCCGCGGGAGGAGGGCCTCACGTTCGGCGCGAGGGTAGGCGGCGACTACCGGCACCGGTTCGTGATGATGAGCGACCTCCCGCTCGAGCCGCTGCCGCGCACCGACCCGGCCGAGACCGGGCGGCTCGGGCAGAACTACTGGGGCGAGCAGTGGCTGCGCCTGCGCGGCGAGCTCACGCTCCGGCCCATCCTGCGCCTCGTCGGGGAGCTCGATCTCCTCTGGGGCGTCGCCTACGGTGATCTCGCGATCGGCACCGCGCCCGCGCAGTGGCCGCGCGATGAGTACGGCTACCCGGGCCTGCGCCTCCGCCAGCTCTATCTGGAGTGGCTCACGCCGATCGGCGTGATCCGCGCAGGTCAAATGACCTTCTCGTGGGGCCTCGGCATGGTCGCCAACAGCGGCGGCGACCGGCCGGTGTTCGGCGACGCCCGCTTCGGCGATATCGTCCGGCGCCTGCTCTTCGCCACGCGGCCGGCCGGCAGCGACAGCCCATTCACGCTGGCCGTCGCCGGCGACTGGGTCGCCTGGGACCAGACCGCCGACTTCGAGGCGCGCGGGGATCTCGCGTTCCAAGGCCTCCTCGCCGCCTACTACGAGGCGAACGAGGATCGCGTCGGCGCCTACGTCGCGTACCGCCACCAGACGAACCCGCTCGACGACTCGCTCGAGGTCTTCGTCGCCGATCTCTTCGCGCAGCTCCACTTCGCCGAGCCGAGCGGTGGCCGCATCTTGACCGCCCTCGAGATCGCTTACATCCGGGGCACGACCAGCTACACGCGCACCGTCGAATTCCCCATTCAAGACGTCGAGCAGCTCATGCTCGTGGCGCGCGTCGGTCGCAAGGAAGAGCACGTCGACGTGATCCTCGAGGGCGGCTACGCGTCCGGCGACTCGAACCCGGAGGACGGCATCCAGCGCCGCGCGACGATGGATCCCGATCATCGCGTCGGCCTCCTGCTCTTCCCGGAGGTGCTCGCGGCGCAGACCGCGCGCTCCGCGTTCCTCGCGCGCTCGCCCGAGCTCTTCGGCCGGCCCGCGCGGGGGGTCGAGCTCCTGCCGACCCAGGGCGGCGTCGCCGGCGCGTACTACTTCTTCCCTCACGTGATCTGGCGCCCGCTCGCGTGGCTCGAGGTGCGCGCCGCCGGCGTGCTCGCGTGGGCCTCGACCGACGTCGTGGATCCCTTCGCGCAGCGCGCGCGCTCGCGCTCGGCCAACTATCGCGGTGGCGATCCGACCCAGCGCGATCTCGGGCTCGAGCTCGACGCCGCCCTGCTCCTGCACGGGCCGGTGGCCGAGGGCGTCGAGCTCAGCGGCGGGCTCGAGGGCGCCGTCCTCTTCCCCGGCCGCGCGTTCGACGACGAAGCGGGCAACCCGATGGGCACCCTCGGCATGCTCCGCGCCCGCCTGGGCCTCACGTATTAGCTGGAGGGGCTGTGGGCCAGCCCCTCCCCCCACTGCGGCAGAGCGCGGAGCGGCTCGGAGCGCGGCGGGTCGGTAAGGTCGAGGGCCACATCGCTGGTGGTCGAACGCCGCGGAGCTCGGCCGTGCTTCGGGAGCGCGCGCCAGCAGGCTTGTGCAAAGCGCCCCGGTTGCGAGACACTGCGCGCCGTGGACGGTGACGGACCGTCACACGCGCTTCAGCGAGGGATCGGATGGCTTTCGGACGTGGCAGGTGGATGGTCGGTGCGGCGCTGGCGCTCGGGATGGCGGGCTGCGATGGGACGCCTCCGGTGGTGACGCCGGACGCGGGCCCGATGCCGCAGCTCGATCCGGTGGCGGCCTGGGAGGAGCAGGGGAGCGGGGACGACGCGATGTTCGTCTCGCGCTCGGTCGACTACGCGTGCCGCGGCGCGCGCACCCGGCCGACGCCCGGCGCTCCCGTGACCACGACCTTCCAGCTCCGCGACTTCGAGGACGACTTCGAGGTCGATGACGCGGAGGTCTGGGTCTTCAACGACAACGTGATCGCGGATGACTGCAGCGACGCCGCGACCTGCACGTCGATCACCACCGATGGGAGCGGCAACGCCAGCCTGATGCTCCCGGCGGGCGGCTGGTACGCGTATCGGGTGATCCCGAAGGCGGGCTTCAACCCGATGCTGACGGTCTTCGGCGTCTTCCAGTACAACGAGCCGGCGCCCCTCGCGGACGGCGAGGCGGTCACCGGCAACTCGGTCTCGGGCTCGACCATCGAGGTCATCCCGGCGACGCTCGGGATCACGCGCAGCGAGGGCCTCGCGATCGTCGCCGGCCGCATCGAGGACTGCGCGGGCGGCTTCGTCGATAACGCCATCATCCGCCTCTACGATCCGAACGGCGACCCGGTGGTGGCCGAGCCGCAGGGGCCCTTCTTCCACTACTTCAACGGCGACGCCGCGCACAACGTGCCGGCGCAAGGCGAGACGGACAGCAACTCGGACGGGCTCTACGTCATCCCGGAGCTGCCCGTCGTGAGCGACGGCCCCTATCGCATCGAGGCATGGGGCAGCCTCGACGGCGAGCTCCGGATCCTCGGGTGTGAGTCGGCCCGCATCTTCGAGGACTCGGTCACCATCTTGAACCTCGGCCCGATCCGCTCCGACGCGCCCGAGGGGTGCCCGCCGGTCGAGTGAGGGGCTCTCGCGAGATCACCTCGCTCGGGGCAGGCCGAGCGGAGCGCTCGGCCCGCGGGCGGGAATGTGCGCGCCAGCGAGCTGAGCCGAGCCTTAACATCGTTGACTTTGGAGGGCTGGACGGTGGAAAACGGTCCTGCGATGGGAGCCCTCGTCCGGGAGGATCGATGAGATACGGAGTGCGGTCTGGTGCCCTGATCATCTCGTGCCTCCTGGGCCTGATCGGGACGTCGTCGTGGACGCCGGTCGCGTCGGCGCAGCCGCCCGAGGGCGCCGGCGTCGCCGCCGCCCCCCCGGACGACATGCTGGGTCACGACGAGATCCCGCCGCCCGACGATGGCGCCCCGATCGAGGAGGTCGAGGAAGAGATCGTGGAGGAGGAGGGCGCTCCGCCCCCTCCGCCACCCCCTCCGCCCCCGCCTCCGCCGATCCCCTCGGCGCCTCCCGTCCCCAGCGCCGCTGAGGGCGGCGGCGGCGGCGCGGCCGCCACCAACATCCCGATCAACCTCGAGCTGCACGGCTATTACCGCGCGCGCCTCGTCACCACCGACTCGCAGCCGGTGCGCGGCGTCGCGTCCGGGCGCGACGGCGCCGCCCACGCCGCCTACGGCTTCATGCGCCTCCGCCTCGACCCGGCGGTCGTCTTCGGCAGCGATCGGCAGAACCCGGTGGCGGCCCTGCGGATGCAGATCGACGCGCTCGACAACGTCGTCTTCGGCGACAACGCCCGCCTGGCGGGGACGCCGCTCTTCGCCAACGACCCCAGCGGGACGAGCCTCATCGATGGCGACCTCACGAACTACTTCAACCTGCGCCGCCTCTGGCTCGAGTTCCTGATCCCGGTCGGCCTCGTCCGCATCGGCCGACAGGGCTCGCAGGGCGGCCTCGGGATCCTCTTCAACGACGGCAACGGCTTCCGCAACGACTTCGGCGACGCCTACGACGGCACCACCTTCGACCGCATCCTCTTCGCGACGCGGCCGCTGACCATCTTCAACTCGCTGACGCGCGGCGACTCGCGGCCGACTCCGCTCGTCTTCGCGATCGCCTACGACTGGCTGGCCGAGGACACGCTCGGCGTCGCCGGCGATCCGCGCCCGCGCCAGGTCACGCCCTTCGAGTGGGTCACGGGCTCCGAGGACGACGTCTGGCAGACGACGGTGGTGCTCGCCTGGAACGACGCCGACTTCAACTCGAGCGTCAACGCGCGCGACGAGCTCAGCGCCGGCATGGTGCTCGTGCACCGCGGCCAGGACTCGACGCAGAGCAACATCTACATCGGCGACATCTTCTGGCGCCTGCTCTGGTCGCCGCTCGGCCGCCGGATGCCGCAGCTCTACACCGAGGGCGAGCTCTACACGATCCAGGGGAGCACCTACGGCGTGGCGCTCTTCGACTCGACGGGCGCGGTCGATCCGGACACCGGGCGCACCGGTCGCCGGGGCGGCGCGGACATCTGGGGCGGCGCCTTCCGCATCGGCGCGGAGGACCCGATGTGGTCGGCGCGCGTGGAGTCCGGCTTCTCGACCGGGCAGCCCGACTCGATCACCTCGGTCGGCACCTACGACGTGCTGCGCCAGCGGCCGAACAACGCGGCCTACCAGGTCGGCCTCCTGCTCTACCCGCTGGTTCTGGCGGTCCGCACTGCCAACGCCTACCAGCCCACCTTCGACGCGCTCTGGTCGAACGGGGGCGTCTGGAACTCGGTGTACATCCTGCCGCAGGTGAAGGTGCGGCCCCTGCCGGGCCTCGAGCTCGTCGGGCAGTTCCTCATCGCGTTCGCCGATCAGCTCACCCTCCCGCTCTACAACGGGAACCCGGGCGCCGGGACCGGCTGCGGGCTCGGAGAGGAGTGCCTGATCGGCTGGGAGGCCGACGTGGCCGTCAAGGTCAGCTGGGGCCCCAACGACGAGCTGCGGTGGAGCAACGAGTTCGGCATCATGAACGCCGGTCCGGCGCTCGGGCCGAGGCTGACCCAGTCGCTCGCCTGGACCCTGCAGAGCCGCATCGCGTTCGTGTTCTGAGCGCCGCTGCTCCGGTTTTTTTCGCGAGGTGCGCGCGGTCCGTAGGATTGCGCGCATGCGCAAGCGATCCGCTCTCGCGCTCGCGATCCTGCTCGTGAGCTCCACCGCCTCCGCCAGCCCGCGCGTCCACCGCGTGGTGGCTGGCGACTCGCTGGAGCTGCTCGCGCAGCGCTATCACACGACGGTCGAGGCGCTGCGCCGGCTGAACGAGCTCGAGGGCGACCTCATCCGCGTCGGCGAGGAGCTCGCGATCACGGAGCGAAGCGGAGGGGCGGCCCCTGTGAGCGAGCCCGAGGCGGTGCTCCGCCATCGCGTGGTGCCGGGCGACACCTTGCTCTGCATCGCGATGCGCTACGGCGTCTCCGCCGAGCGCATCCGTGAGGACAACCCGCGCGTGCGCATCGAGGTCGGGCGCACCTTGGTGATCCGCGGTGGGCGCGCGCCGGCTACCGACGACGCGCCGAGCGCCATCACCCACCGCGTGCGCCCCGGCGAGAGCCTCGCCCGCATCGCGCGGCGCCACGCGATCTCGGTGGCTGCCCTGCGGGCGCTCAACGGCGACCTGGATCCGGCGCGCCTGCGGCCCGGCACCGACCTCGTGGTGCAGCGCGGCGCTCCGAGCGAGAGCGTGGGATCACCGAGCTGCGGCTCGATCCGAGGCGGCGTCCAGCTCGAGCGACACGCGGCGTTCGTGCTGCGCAACCGCGCTCGCGCCTGGACCACGCGGCGCACCGCCGAGCGCCTGCACGCGGCGTTCGACGCGCTCGTGCGCGCGGAGCCGCGCGCGCCGCGCGTTCGGGTGCACGATCTCAGCCTCGAGGGCGGCGGCGCCATCGACGATCACCGCAGCCACCAGTCGGGGCGCGACGCCGACATCACCTACTACCAGCGGCGCGGCTGCGGTGGCGCGGGCTGTCCGCTCCGCCGCGTCGATCCGAGCGACCTCGACGCGCGCCGCCAGTGGGTCCTCTTCCGCCACTGGCTGCAGCGTGGCGACGCGGAGGCGATCTACGTCGACTACGAGCTGCAAGCGCCGCTCTATCGCGAGGCCGAGCGCCGGGGCGCGACGGCGGAAGAGCTCGCGCGCTGGTTCCAGTATCCGCGCGGCCGATCCCACCCCGAGGGGGTGGTCCGGCACTTCCCGAACCATCGCGATCACCTGCACGTGCGCTTCGCCTGCGACCCCGGCGAGTCCGGTTGCCGCTGACGTCCCTCAAACCAAAGGCTGTCGCAGAATCATGGCGCTCGGAGAACGCCAAGCGCGCGCACAGCCAACTCAGCGCGCTCGCGAAGCACGCGCACAGCCAACTCTCAGTCGCCGGCGTCGGTGCTTGCGTCCCCATCGCTGCCGGCGTCGGTGCCCGCGTCTTCTTCATCGGGGGTGCCCGCGTCCGAGCCTGCATCTTGCGGCGCGGGCCCCGAGTCGGGGCGCGGCGGCGCGATCTCGTCGACGGTGCCGAGCACGCAGGTGACGCCGAGGCCGTCGTTGCAGACGGCGGTCATCGTGTCCTGCTGGCAGACCGGCCGCGTGCGGCAGTTGGTGGCGCCTGCCGGGCAGAGCCCGTCGGCGACGCTCGCGGCGGGGACCGGACGGAGCGCGCCGCCCTCGTCGTAGAGGACGGACGGATCGTTGCCGCACACCGGGACCTTCCCGGAGTTGCACTCGATGACGATCGAGGTGCGCGGAGGCGCCCCGCGCTCGACGCAGCGCGGCGTCTCGGAGCACGCGATGAGGAGGACGGGGAGGGCGAAGAGGAAGAGCCCACGATCAAGCCGCATGGCGCGGAGAATACGCGAGGCCGTGCGCCCTTGTCATCGGCTCAGTTGCTGGCGCGCGGGTGCCGCGGTCAGTTCAGGTAGCGCGGGCGCTCGTCGTCGCCGGCGGCGCCTCCCGGGACCACGCGCAGCGCCGGGCCGGGCCGCCGCTTCTTGGGCGGCGCCTTCTTCGGCCGGCGGGGCCTCGTGATCCACTTCGCGAAGGCGAGCCCGGCGCCGAGCGCCGACGCGTGAGTGGCGAAGACGAAGGGATCGCGCGCCAGGACCGCGGCGAGCGCGGAGAAGCCGAGCCCGAGCAGGATGACGCTCCACACCTTCATCGGGATCACGAACATGAAGAGAATCTCGCGGTTGCCCGCGATGATCGGGAACGCTCCGAGCGCGGCCAGCGCGATCGGCTCGGCGCCCGCGATGGGCATCCGCGGAACGAGCACCAGCGAGAGCACGATCGTCGCGAGCGCGCTGGCGGCGACGGCCACCGCGATCAGCTGCACGGTGCGCTTGGCGCCGAAGGCCTCCTCGAAGGGAGCGAGGAAGAAGTAGAGGAAGAGCAGGCTCAGCGAGAAGCCGAAGAGCGCGTCCGGCACCGGCGGGTACGCGAGCCAATACGTGAACGGCTGCCAGAGCAGGTTGATCCAGACGCCCTCCATCACGTGAGGATCGAGCGCCAGCAGCTGGAAGACCGGCAGGTCCCCGACGTTCTGCACGACCGCGATCGTCACGAACGCGGCGACGAGCACGATGAGGAGCTTCTTGACCGTCGGGGTCAGCCTGGGAAATCGAAACGGCACGCTCTCGTCATGTAGCCATCGCGCCCCAAGCCGGCAACCAGGGGGGCGGGCCCGGGATCACAGCGCCGTCAGCTCGATCGGCTCGCCGTCGTTCAAGCTCACCGCCTCGCCGCGTCCCACCAAGAACGTCTCCGGCGCGCTCTCGCCGACGACGGAGCCCGCCGGATCGAGCGCGCGCAGGCGCACGGTGTAGCTGACGTCGGGTGCGACCCGCGTGCCGACACCGCCGACCGTGCAGGCCTCGATGGCGTCGGGCGCGACCTCGCCGCCGGCCGCGTCGAAGACGAGCTCGACCGACTCGATGCCCGCCGCCTCGCACGCGGCGAACGTCGGCGCGTTGCCCTCGAGCAAGAGCTGGGCGCTGACCCGCCCGCTCAAGAACGAGGTGGTCGGGAGCTCGATGTGGCCGGAGGCGGTCGACTGGACCGACTCGGGGCTGGCCTGGACGACGTTCCCGGAGCCGTCGAGAGCCTCGAGGCGGATCGTCCAGTCGCCCTCCGCGACGACCTTCGCGTCGCCGGTGTCGTAGCACTCGACCTCACCGCCGCGCATGCACGGCATCGCCGTGAGGCAGGACGTCGGCGCGCCCTGCGCGCAGGTCGCGCAATTGCGCAGGAGGTTGCCGTGGGCGACCGGGCGCGTCCCGTCGACGAAGACCACGCGCACGTAGCTGGCGCCGAGCTCCGCGCACCGCTCGGTGGTGGGGAATGCGCCGTCGACCGTCCAGGCGAACGCGATGGAGGCGGCGCCGCCGACGGGGTTGAAGTCGCTGACCTGCACGCAGCCCGAGAGCGTCGCGAGCGCGAGGAGGCTTGGCAGGGCCAGAGAGCGCATCGCGGACGATGGTAGCGCCGCGCCTCGCGGGTGCCATGGGCTGGTGCGCGAGCCGGCCGTGCGTGCAAGAGTGCGCGCCGTGGCCGGTGGTTGGGTCGGATATGTGTACTCGATGGTCGGATGCGGCGCCTTCCTCGCCGTCATCCTGGCGTCGACGCTCGCCCTCTACGCGTGGGGCCGCGTCAAGGAGCGGCGCCGGCCTTCTCCGCGGGTCCTCGTGACTTCCGTCCGCACGCGCGACGATGGCCCTGGTCCGGTCTGAGCGATGAGCGAGCTCGTCGACGAACTCGCTGGCGCCGGACACGACGCGGGGCTCGAGAAGGCCCTCGCGGATCTCGAGTGGGATCGCGTGGTGGCCGCGGTGCGCGCGCGCTGCCGCGGGCCCCTGCGCGAGACTCTCCGAGAGATCGCTCCCGCCGACTCGTACGAGGAGGCGAGGGTCGCGCTCGCCGAGACCGCGGAGGCGCTCGCGCTCGACGCGCTCGCCGATCCCATCCCGCTCGACGGCATCCGCGACGTGCGCGTGAGCCTCGATCGCCTCGAGCGGGCCGGCGCGCTCGAGGGATCGGCCCTGCGCGCCGTCGCCTCGACCCTCGGCGCCGCGCGCGTCCTGCGCAAGTACCTCGCGCGCCGCCGCGATGGCGCGCCGCGGCTCTACGACGCGTGCACCACCGATCCCACGCTCGACGATCTCGCCGACGAGCTCGAGCGGAACATCGAGCCCGACGGCACGCTCGCCGATCACGCGAGCCCCGAGCTCGGCCGGCTGCGCACCGAGGTCCACAACCTGCGCGCGCGCATCGTCGCGCGGCTCGAGCAGATGCTCGTCGCGCACGCCGACGTGGTCCAGGATCGCTGGCACACGGTCCGCGAGGATCGCTACGTGCTGCCGATGCGCACCGACGCGCACGAGAAGATCCCCGGCATCGTGCACGGCACGAGCGGCAGCGGCGCGACCGTCTTCGTCGAGCCGCGCGCCATCGTCTCGCAGGGCAACCGCCTCAAGATGGCGCAGGGCGAGCTCGAGCGGGAGGAGGCGCGCATCCTCGGCATCCTCAGCGCGCGGGTGGGCGAGCGCATCGCGGTGGTGCGCGCGGCGGTGGATGCCCTCGATCGCGCGGACATGCGGAGCGCCGCGGCCCGGCTGGCCCGCGATCTCTCCATGACAGTGCCCGAGCTCGAGCGCGAGCCGGTGATGAGCTTGATCGATGCGCGCCACCCGCTGCTCGCGCTCGAGGGCGTCGAGGTGGTGCCGAACGATCTGAGCCTCGAGTCGGGGCGGAGCGTCGTGATCTCGGGGCCGAACGCGGGCGGCAAGACCGTCGCGCTCAAGGTGCTCGGGCTCGCCGCGCTGATGGTGCGCGCCGGCCTGCCGCTGCCGGCCGCCGAGGGCAGCCGGGCCGGCTTCTTTCTGCCGGTGCTCACCGACGTCGGCGACGAGCAGTCGCTCGTGAAGAACCTCTCGACGTTCTCCGCCCACGTGCAGAACCTCGCGCGGGTGCTCGAGGTCGCGGGGCCCCGCGCGATGGTGCTCCTCGACGAGGTCGCGACCGGCACCGATCCGGAGGAGGGCGCGGCGCTCGCCTGCGCGGTCGTGCTCGGGCTCTGCGATCGCGGCGCGGCCTCGGCGGTCACCACGCACTACGAGCGGCTCAAGGCGCTCGCGCTCGAGGACCCGCGGCTGCGCAACGCCTCGGTGGGCTTCGACGTCGCGCGGATGGAGCCGACGTTCAAGGTGCGCCTCGACGTGCCGGGCGCCTCGAGCGCGCTGGCCGTCGCGCGCCGCTTCGGGATGCCGGAGCCGGTGGTCGCGACGGCCGAGCGCCTGCTCCCCGAGCAGAGCCGGACGTTCGACGCGCTCGTGCGCCGCCTCGAGGAGCAGTACGAGGCGCTCGCGGTCGAGCGCAAGCAGGTGGCGTCCGAGCGCTTCCAAGCCGAGCAGCTCCGCGCGCGCACCGAGGAGGCGCTCGAGGTCGCGCGCAAGCGCGATCGCCAGAAGGTCTCGGAGGAGGCGGACGCGCTGCTCGCGCAGCTGCGCGAGGCCCGCGCGGAGCTCAAGGAGGCGCGCCGCGCGCTCCGGCGCGC
>JAEZBP010001223.1 GCA_023427125.1 Pseudomonadota bacterium
CCCTGGCGGGCTGGCCAGGGTGCGGGCCTTGCGGGTGTGTGAGCTCGAAGCTCGGAGAGCGTGAGCTCGACCGCGCGCTCGCGAAGCGCGCGCCAGGCAACTCAGTTGCCGCGGGCCGTGGCCATCACGCGCTCCATCAGGTCGCGCGGGTAGAGCCGGCCGGCGAGGCGCTCGCGGGTCTGGCGCGCTGCGTCCCGCCACTCGTCCTGGTGCGCCGAGACGTCGACCGCCGTCAGCCCGTGCTGCGTCGTGAGCGCCGTGAAGTAGCGGGCGTCGTCGCGCCGGATGCGGGACACCAGCGCGGTGTGCGCCTGCGCGCTCGTCTCGTCGAGCGCCGCCTTGAGGTCGGCGGGCAGCGCGTCGTACTTCTCCTGCGAGAGGATGGTCGCGCCGACCAGGATCGTGTTCGGCTGCTGCGTCACGTGGGTGACCCGCGTGTGCCACTGGAGCGCGCTCGCCGCGGTGGCGGAGGCGACGACGGTGTCGATCTGACCGGTGCTGAGCGCCGGGAGGACCTCGGGCACGCCGAGCCGGATGCCGTTGGCGCCGACGACCTCGAGGAACTCACCGAACATGCTGTCGTCACGCCAGACCCACGGCCTCACCGAGCGAAGATCGCGCGGGCGGAGGATCGGGCGGTTCGAGAAGATGCGCCCCTCGCCGACGTCGCCCCAGCCCATGAGGCGCATGCCGTTCTCCTGGAACTGCGCGGAGAGCTCGGGCCCGAGGCGGGTGCGCACGCGATCGAGCTGCTGGTAGTTCTCCACGACGCCCGGCGCCTGGAGCACCAGCGCCGGCCGCACGACCAAGCTCAAGCCGGTCGAGGTCACCGCGGCGCCGTCGAGCTGACCGTTGCGGATCTTGCGGATCACGTCCCGCTCGTCGCCCTGCGAGCCGCCCGGGTAGAACCGGAGCGACAGGCGGTTGCTCGTCCGCTGGCGGAGCGAGTTGTTCCACGCGTCGAAGACGCGCATCCAGGCCGAGCCCCGGGGGGCGAGGGTCGCGATGCGCAGAGTGACCGCCTCCTGAGCGTCCACCGAGCGCGGCATGGTCCCGGGCAGCGAGACCAGCGCAAGCGCGAGCAAGGCCATCAGGATCGTTCGTCGCTTCATGTCACATCCCTAGATCGGAGGAGGCCACAGAGGAGAGGCCGAGGCCCCGAGTTCACATTGGTCGCTCCGCTCACGTGAACGGCGGAGAGACTACCACGTCGCTCACGCGGTGGAAGCGAGGGTCCGACGCGCCGAGGCGTCGGGCATTCACGACCACCGCGCCGCCTCAGAAGAACTGGTCGGTGCGCTGCAGCCAGCGGATCGCGCGCCGCCGCGTCATCCGGTTGGCCAGCCGCGCGCTCGGCTCGGGATCGCCGCCGTCGACGATCTCGCGGAGCAGCCGGACGTAGAGATCGCGGTTCTGCGACTGGACCGCGTAGGTGCGCGCGTAGCTGAACTGCACGGTGAAGAACTTCCGGTCGGTCAGCTCGAGCGCCTGCTCGAAGAGCTCGCGCGCGCGATCCGGGTTGCCGCCGAGCGCCTCGGGGAGGCTCGCGTTCACCACGCCGAGGAAGGTGATGCCGGAGTAGTTGTAGTAGGTCGGATCGAGCTCCACCGCGCGCTCGACCAGCGTCTTCGCGAAGGGCAGCGAGAGCACCATCTCCGGATCGTCCTTGCCCGCGTTGATCGCCGAGCCCCACGCGTAGCCGGTCCAGAAGAGCAGCGGCACGTCGGCCGGCGTCGTGTAGCGCTGGTTGATGTAGGCGACGAAGCCCTCGTGGCCGCCGGTCAGGGCAGCGTCGATCCCCGGGTCGCGCACGCGCATCAGGTGGATGCCGACGTTGCGCCCGCGCTCGTAGAGGAGGCGCGCGCGCCCGAGCAGCCGCTCCTCCTCCTCGAGGTTGCCGGCGTCCTGTGCCTGCTCGAGCTCGTCCTCGACCCAGCCGTAGCCGTACGAGACATACGCGCGGGTCAGGGTGAGCCCGAGCTGCTCGTTGTCCGAGACGATGCGGAACACCCCCTCCAGCTGGAGGATGTTGCCCGGCAGCGCGTCCCCGACGAGCTCGTAGTCGAAGTGCGACTCGAGCCCGGCGGACGCCCGGCTGAACATGTTGGCGGTCGAGCTCGCGGTGAAGCGCGTGAGATCGCAGCTGGCCTGAGGGAGGAGCACCAACGCGAGGAGGAGAGGCAAGAGGGCACGGGTCCGGCGGATCATGGGGCGTGATTACTCAGCTTCCCGAGCCGCTGTCAATGGTCCGCTTGACGCTCGTCACCTTAGCGCCTCAACTTGCAGCCATGCGCCTCTCCCTCCGGGCCCCGGCGGCCGCCCTCTTCGTGGTGCTCCTCGCGCTGCTCGGCGCGGCCCCAGCGAGCGCGACGATCAGCGAGGCCCTCTCGCTCGACGAGCTGGTCGGACGCGCTGACCACGTGGTGCTCGCGACCGCGACGGACGCTCGCGCGCTTCGCGACTCCCGCGATCGGATCGTCACCGACTACACGCTCCGCGTGGACGAGGCGATGAAGGGCGACGCGGCGATCGGCTCGGCGCTGATCCTGCGGAGCCTCGGCGGGGCGATCGGCGATCTCGGCATGCGCATCGAGGGCGAGCCGCGCCTCGAGGTCGGGCGGCAGTACGTCGTGTTCATGGCGCGCACCTCGAGCGGATCGCTGCGCCCGGTCGGGATGAGCCAGGGCGTCCTTCCGGTGCGCGAGGTCGCCGGCCAGGCGACGGTGATGCCGGGCGGCGAGGGCCTGAGCCTCGTTCAGCGGGTTCGAGGCGGGCAGCTCGCGCCGGCCCCCGCGGCGCTGCTCCATCCACAGCCCTACCTCGAGCTGCGCGCGCGCGTCGATCGTGTGATCGAGGGTGAGCGGCGCGGGACGGTGAGCCCGTGACGCGCGCGCTCCTCACCCTGCTGCTCGCGTCGCTGCTCGCGCCTGCCGGAGCGCACGCGTGGTGCCGGATGACGACGAGCGATCGCCGTCCGACCACCCTCGACGAGTGCATCCACCCCGATCCGACCACCGACCCGCCCGAGCGCTACCTCGCGTGGGCGCGCCCTTGCAGCGCGATCGCCTTCAGCGCCGAGGCGTCCTCCGCCGACCTGAGCGCCGCCGACGTCGCGGCGGTCTTCGGCCGATCGATCGCCACCTGGCAGGCGGTCCGCTGCGAGGACACCCCGATCGGGATCGACGTCATGATCATGTCCGAGTCGTCGACCTGCACGGACCCGCTCTACCGCGACGGCAGCGGCAACGTGAACGCGATGATGTTCGTCGCCGACTGGGGCGATCGCGAGTACGACCCGGCCGCGTTCGCGGTGACCACCGTCTGGCACCGGCGGAGCACGGGCGAGATCCTCGACGTCGACATGGAGATCAACGAGCGGCAGGGCCCGTTCACGATCTGTCCGCCGGAGGGCTGCCCCGGCATGGAGCGTGTGGATCTCGAGAACGTGGTGACCCACGAGCTCGGCCACTACTTCGGCCTCGCCCACAGCGCCGATCCGGAGGCGACCATGTACGCCTCGGCGGGCGCCGGCGAGACGCTCAAGCGCGATCTCGCCGACGACGACATCGCCGGGATCTGTGAGATCTACCCGCCCGGGACGCCGGCCGGCGAGTGCAACCACGAGCCGGTGGGCGGCCTCGTGCTGCACTGCCAGACCGGCGGCTGCGCGGTCGCGGCGTCGGGCGCCAACCGCTCGCCGCTCTGGCTCCTCGCCCCTGCCGCCGTCCTCCTCGTGCGCCGCCGTCGGCGGTGATCGCCCTCTCACCACGAGCACCCAACCCACAGGCAGTCTATCGGCTGCGCGGCCCTCCAGCCCGTTCGTCCTGAGCGCGGCTCGCGCCGCGCGCCGCCGTCGCAGGGCGCCGCGGCCGCGCCC
>JAEZBP010000055.1 GCA_023427125.1 Pseudomonadota bacterium
ATGCCGTCACGCAGCGGAGCGACCCAGTGGTCAACGCACCAGGGTCACCGCCACCTCGGCCGGGCCGGCCGCCAGGACCACCTGCGCGTAGGCGATGCCCCCGGACTGCAGCGCCGTGAACGGCGCCTGGGCCCCGTTCACCGTGACGGCGCCCGCGCGCGTGCCGTCGGGCAGGCGCAGCACGACGGTGGCGCCGCTCGGGTGATCGGTGACCGTCGCGCGCATCACCCCCGCCTCGATCGACGAGACCACGCGGATCGCCTCGCGCTGAACCCAGTAGTCCGCGTACTCGGTGATGGTCGGCGTCCAGAAGTTGCACTCGTGGGAGCACTCCGCGAGCGAGATCATCGAGCTCTCCTGGCCCGGCACGAAGCCGTGATAGAAGAGGAAGAACGGCGCGCGGATGCGGGTGAGCCTCGGCATCATGTGGTAGCCCGCCGCGGCCGTGTACGTCTCCGCCTCACCCTCGTCGAGCGGCACGTACGAAGCGGTGTGCGGGACGTTGAGCGCCGCGTCGTTGATCAGGCCCTGGTAGCCCCAGCGGTTCGGATAGAGGTGACCGTCGCCCTCGTTGATGATCTCGTAGCCACCCTCGGCGGCCGCGCGGTAGGTGTCGATGTTGCCGTCGAGGTGGGGCGTCTCCCAGACCCGCGGGTTGATGCCGAACTGCGCGATGAGCTCCTCCCGCGCGCGCATGATGCGCATGACCTGCTCCTCGTAGGGCAGGAACACCCACGTGCCCGTGGCGTCGTCCGAGAACTCCCAGTCGACGCCGGTGTAGTCCTCGGGCCCGCTGCCGTACTGATGCGTGAAGCCGTGGCTGAGGATCTCCGCGCCGTGCTGGTGCACCACGTCTTCGATCGCCGTGCGCAGCAGCGTGCGCCCGTCGCCCGGCGCGTCCCACGTGAACTCCTCGCCCATCGACGGATCCGCGTAGCGCGCGACCACGCCGAGGTTCGCCGAGATCCCCCACTCGTCGAGCTGCGCGTTGACGCGCCGGAAGCGATCCACGTACGCGATGTCGTGCGTGTTGTAGCGGGTGCCGCCCGGGTTGATGTCCTCGAAGCGCACGAGGAACGCCGACGCGTGCCCGTCCGGGAAGGGCGAGACGATCGCGGCGCCGCGCGAGCTGAGCATGGTGAGCGCGTCGTAGAGGAGCTCGGCGCGCGCCCACGAGTCGGGCTCGAGGCTCTCCGACCAGTAGTGCATCAGCCCGAACGGGATGAGCACCGCGCGGCCCCAGTCGTCCTCGCCGCGATGGACGGTGACGGCGGGCAGGCCGGCCGGCTCGAAGGTCGCGAGCGCCTTGGCGCCGTCGAGCTCGAGCTGCGTGAAGTACTCGTCGAAGGTCGGGAAGACCACATCGCGACCGCCGGTGCCCGTGAAGCGGATCGTCGGCGCGTTGGCGACACTGGTCGTCGCGTCTTCTCGGATCCGAACGCCGAAGCGCGCGCCGAGCTCCGGCGGCAGACCCGGCCCCATCCAGAGCACGTCGGTGCCCGAGTCGATCGCCGCAGCGAGCCGCACCACGCCGTCCACCCCGAGGTCGAGCGCGACCCACGCCGAGCCGAGCAGCACGATCGACGAGTACGCCGTCAGGTCGGCGTCCGGCAGCGCGGCGTCGGTGATCCAATCACCCACGAAGCCGAAGCCCTTGAGGTGGATCTGCATGCTGCGGACGTCCGCGTGCTCGAAGCCGGTCGCCGGCACGATCGCGAGCATGCGGACGGGACCGTCCGGATCGGTCGCCGGTCCGGCGAGCAGCGGCCGGTCGTCTCCGGCCGCGGCCTCGCAGGTCCACTTGCAGAGGTCTCCGCTCGGCTCGATCGGGATGTACGCGTCGACGCTTCCGTCGCGGATCGGAGGTGGTGTCCCTCCATCCGTGTGCGTGCCGCAGTCCTCGGGTTCGCACGCGGCGAGCACGAGGCCCGCCGCCGCGATCATGATGATGGTCTTCTTTGCCCCCATGCGGCGGGCTCGTGTGCAACACCCGCTCCGCAGCGCACACGCCGTACGACCCGCGCGCTGCGGAGGGGCAAGCTGCATCACCGTGGAGAGCTGGCAGCCTCACCCGCGAGAGGGAGCTTCACAGGAAGAGGATGTTCGCGATCAACGACCAGATGCCCAGGCCGATCGAGACGAGGCCGAGGGTGCCGGAGTACGGCGCGACCTTGGTCAGCACCTGGTCCATCTTCTCCTGCGCGGCGGGCGCCTTGATGAAGGTCTTCAGCACGCCGATGCCGAGCACGAGCCCGAGCACCGCGAGGATCGCGCCGCACGCGACCATCGTGATCCACCAGATCGGGTAGAGGGCCAGACCGGCGATGCCGAGCACCATCGAGATCAAGGTCCAGATCCCCCAGAGGCAGGAGACCGCGCCCATCCAGCCCTGGTAGGGGCTGATCTTGTCGATGAGGTCCTTCGCTTCGGGCTTGCGAGCGATGATGAGGTTGGCGGCGGCGAGCACGCCGAGCACGACGAGCCAGATGGCAGATACGAATCCCATGGTGTTCTCCTCGTATGCGCCGTTCCGTTCGGCGCGTGATGGCGGGGCGCCGCTGTGCAGCGCCGGTGCCGTCCGAGGAGGCCACGACGTCACCCGCCCCGTTCGCACGCTTTTTCCACGAAATTCGGCCGAATCACCCGCTCTCGAGGGCAGCGCGGGGCGCTCTCCGAGCCTCGATGCATCACGCAAGACTTGCGCAGACGCGCATCTCCGGGCGGACGCCTCACTCGGGATCCACAGCCGCTCGAGCGGGTACGCACGCTAAGGTGGGCCCGCCGCTGCGCCTGCGTGAACCTCGAACAGGAGAGAGCGTGGCTGAGATTGTCGTCGATGCGGGCCGCTGGCCGCTCGTGGTGGTGCGCTATCCGCCGGCGTTCAGCGATGAAGAGTGGGGCGCGCACGGCGACGAGCTCGACGGGCTCTTCGCGCGTCGAGCGCTGTTCCTGCTCCTCAGCGACGCCTCCCGGATCGTCTCCCCACCGAGCGCGAAGCAGCGCCGCTACGCGGCCCAGCGGGTCGGTGCTCGACGCGACGACTGGAGGCGCCACTGCCGGGGGGTCGCCTTCGTGACGCCCTCGCCGATGGTGCGGGGCATCATGATCGCCATCAACTGGGCCGCGCCGCCACCCTTCGACCAGCGCGTCTTCGCCACCCTCGAGGAGGCCGAGGCGTGGCTCGAGACCCTCGGCCGCGCCGGCGCCATCCCGCACTCCCATGGGTGACGGAAGCCGCCGGAATGTGTGCGCCCTCACGCACATCCTGCGCAGCGGCCGTGGCTTCTTCGCGGGAAAGCCGAGGGCCCGTCGCGATCGACACGGCCGAGGATGCCTCTCTCTTCGAGGCTGCTACCTTGCGCGGCTCCATGTCAGAGACGCTCCCCCTCGAGGCCGCGCCGTTTGGCCTCGACGCCGTGCTGCGCGCACGCGGCTTCGAACGGCTCACTCCCATCCAGAGCGCGGTGCTCGATCCCGAGCTCGCGGGTCGGGATCTGCGCATGTCGTCGCAGACCGGCTCGGGCAAGACCGTCGCCGTCGGCCTCGTGCTCGCCGAGAGCGTGCTCGCCCACGAGCGCGCCGGCGGTGCCCGCGCCGCGCGTCCGACCGCGCTGGTCGTCGCGCCGACGCGCGAGCTGGCCACGCAGGTCGGCATCGAGCTCGGC
>JAEZBP010000082.1 GCA_023427125.1 Pseudomonadota bacterium
GTGAGACCGCGAGCGTCCGCCGCGGTCGCGCCGAGCTGCGCGTCGAGGTGCGCGCGCCGGACTGGATCGA
Organism: Pseudomonadota bacterium; assembly: GCA_023427125.1. GTDB lineage: Bacteria > Myxococcota_A > Polyangia > Polyangiales > Sandaracinaceae > JAEZBP01. Next base: position 71 of record JAEZBP010000082.1, read on the forward strand.
CGTCAGCGCGATCGACGTCTACGTCGGCCCGCGCATCGTGCGGACGATCGCGACGCGGCCCCGCCGGACGCGGCGCGGCGATCCGCCGGGCCTGCGCGTCTCCGAGCGCGTCCCGCTCCGGCTGAGCGGCCCGACGTTCGTGCTCGTCGTGGTGCGCGGCGAGGCCAGCATGGACAGGATGTTCGGCCGGACCCGCGTCTTCCCGCTCGCGTTCTCGAACCCGATCTGGCTCGAGCCAGCTTAGCTGGCGCGCACATTCGCGCGCGCAGCCGAGCTCCGCGGCAGTCGGCGCCCTCCCTTCCCCGGTCTACAGCGAGCGGGGAACCGCTCCGCTCGGCGTTCCCCGAGCGCCGGCGCTGCGCGCGGTGCTCACGTAGGCCAACTGCGCGACACACGCCCCCAACCGTTCGTGCTGAGCGAGCCATCGCCGAAGGCGATGGCGTAGTCGAAGCACGCTGGCGGCCGGGTCGCCCTGCGACGGCGGTCGAGCCTTCGGCTCGACCTCGCTCAGGGCGAACGGGGACTCGCGCTTCATGTCTTCGAATCGCGCTCGGCCATTTAGGATCAGCGGGCGCCGCGTAGGCCCAGGACGCGATCGAACTCCGCGCGGGTGGCGCCGGTCTCGGCGGCGGCGGCGCGCTGGAGCAGCGGCGTCACGTCGCCGTGATCGGCGCGCACCAAGAGATCGCGGGCGACGTCGCGCTCGGCGCTGTCCCCGTGGCGCAGCACGTCGATCAGGAGCTCCGCGGCCTGCACCGACGGGATCTTCCCGATCGACGCGAGCGCGGTGCGCCGCACCTCGGGGTCGGAGGCCTCGCGGTAGATCCGGGAGAGCGGGTCGAAGGCGTGCGCGAAGTGGAGCGCGCCCACGGCCGCGAGCGCCTCCCGTCGCGCGGCCGGCTCGGGGTCCGAGAGGCCCTTGATGACGAGGACGAAGCTCCGTTTGAAGAAGAGCTGCCTCACCGCCTTCAGCACCGCCGCCCGCACCACCCCCGACTCGCTCTCGTACATCGCCTCGAGCGGCGCGAGCGCGGCGTAGATCTCGACCCGCCCGAGGTAGGTGGCGAGCGACGCGAGCGCGGCCTCGCCGACCTCCGCCTGGCCGAGCTGCGCGAGACGGCACAGCAGCGCGCGGCGCCGCGTGAAGTCGGGCCACTTCGTGTCCTGGATCACCTCCGCCATCGTCTCCGCGGGATCGCCGCCCTGCTCCCACTCGATGACGTCGAGCCGCCAGATCTCGGGGTAGGCGGTGTCCATCCGCAGGTAGTCGGGGAACGCGGTCATCGGCGCGCGATCGTCCTCCATCGCGGCGAGCCGCTGCTCGAGCCGCTGGTAGCGAGCGCGCCGCTTGTCGCCGAGCGGGAGCTGCGCGAGCCGGCCGTAGAGCGCGCGAACCTGCGTGTAGAGGCCGAGCTCGTTGAAGGAGTCGACCGCGGCGGCGAAGGCGTTCTCGGTGAGCTCCGGGCTGCGACCCTCGGCGATCGCCCGCTCCGCCGCGAGCACGTGGGTGTCCGCGCCGCGCCGCTGGTAGTGGCGCGCGTAGGGCATGCCCTGCCGGCGCGCGTAGTCGGCGGCCTCGCGGAAGAGCGTCGCCGCCGCGTGCAGCTCGCCCCGCTTGAGCGCCATCTCCTGGAAGTCCTCGTAGTACTGCAGGACGTAGTACTTGAGGTTGTCCTCCCGCAGGATCCGGATGCAGTTCAGATAGCCTTCGGCGAGGTTCTCGAACGAGCCTTCCTTGCCGATGGTCATCAGGATCTGGTAGCAGTCGAACGCGCGCTCGCGCATGCCCTGCGTCTCGAAGCCGTCGGCCGCCGCCTCGAGCAAGTGCATCGCCTGGATCGTGTGGCGGCGCGCGGCGGTCTTGTCGTCGAGCCGCCCGCAGGCACGAGCGAGGTTGAAGCGCACGAGGCCCTGCGTGTAGGGCGACTCGCGCAGCCGCCCGTCGTCGGCGAGCTGCTCCCAGAGCACGCGCGCGGCGCGGTCGTTCTTCGCGTCCTCGAGCTGGATCGCGGCGTGGCCGAGCCAGCCCGCCTGCTCGAAGTGCTGCGCGGCGCGATCGTGCTGGCCCGCGGTCTGCGCGCAGCGCGCGAGGTCGAGCGCGTGACCCTGGGAGAGGCGCGCGGCGCTCGAGACGTCACCGAGGAAGAGCATGACCGTCGCGGCCGCGCGCGTCCGGTCGAGCTGAACGAAGGCGTCGGCTATCATGCGGAGGTAGCTCTCGAGCTCCTCGTCGAGGACGTGCGAGCGGTCGACGAGCGACCACAGCGCAGCGAGCGCCTCGTCGGGCCGGCCCGCTTGGAGCGCGCGGCTCGCGCGGCGGTGGGCCTCACGCTTGTCGACGGTCACCATGGCCGATGCCTCACGAGGCCGGCTCGCCCGGGCTCACGCTCGCGCGCCTCCGCTCCCCGGGCAGGAGGCTCTTTCGCTCCTCGCCGGCGGCGTCGTCGATGATGTCCATCGCGCGTCGCGCGCGGGCCTCGCGCTCGCCGAGCGCGCGCTCGTCGACGACCTGGACGGTGTGGAGGCGCGGGAGGTACTCGAGATCGAGCTCGCCCCGCGAGGGCAGCATGAAGACGCCGTAGAGCCGCGCGATCGAGCGCAGCCGCTCGATGGTGTCGAGCGGCACGTGGCACTCGGCGTGAGTGAGGATGTAGAGGATCGGCGTCCTGCGCTCGCGCTTGGCCACTCGCGCGAGATCGTTCGCGAGCAGACCGAAGACCTTCGCGTAGTTCCGCCCGTGCTCGCCCTTGAAGCAGAGCACGTAGGGCACGTTGATGCCCGCATCGTTGGTGCGCCGGCGCGAGCGCGCGTGCTGCGCCTCGTAGAGCCGCGAGTCGAAGAAGCGAAAGTAGACGTCCTCGCCCCGCAGGCTGAGCTTCTTCAGGAGCGTCAGCGCGAGCCCGCGCGCGAAGACCGAGCGCTGCCCGCGCATCGACGCCGTCGCGTCGACCACGATGTAGTGCAGGCGCCGGTCCTCCTCGCGCTGCTTCTCGCGCGCGTAGTAGAAGACCTCGTTCTCCATGAAGCGCTGGTCGAAGAGATCCTCGTCGAACGCGAGCTCGCTCAGCATCAAGGAGTCGACGGTGCCCCGGCGGCTCAGGCCCGCGTAGCCGTCGACGCTGAAGGTCTGCTGGCCGCTCGCGCGCTTGGTCTCGAGCACGCTCGGCAGGAGGTCGAGCGAGAAGTTCACGACGTCGTTGGCCTCGACGTTCGAGAAGACGTTGAGCAGATCGAGCATCCCGAGCGCGCTCGCGGCGCTCGCCTCCGCGCCGAACATCCCGAGCAGGCGCAGCGTGTCGAGATCGATCTGCTCGACCGACGTGATGAGCCGGACGCGCTCGGCGGCGACGTGGACGAGGAACGAGAGCTCGCTCGTGCGATCGTGCGCGGTGAAGAGGCGCGCGAGCTGCCCGTCGAGGTCGCGATAGAGCTCCGGATCGAGGGGCAGGAGCGTCCCCGCCGGGCGGCGGCCCGGTCCGAGGTGCCGCTCGTAGAGCGGGCCGAGGATCTTCAGGAGGAGCACGCTGATCAGATCGTCGGTGAGCCGCCAGCCTCGCGACTTCTCCATCACCTCGCTCTCGGCCAGCTCTCGCAGCGTCTCGGTCCAGAGCTCGAGCGCGCGCCTGGCCGGCGGGGTCAGCGGGATGCCGTCGATGCCCTTGCGGAGCGCGATCGGCGCCGTGCCCGCGTCCTCGGTCGCGAGCGAGCCGAGATCGTGCACGGCCCAGAAGGGGACCGGCAGGCCGACCTTGGTGAGCGCGTTGCGCCAGTGCGCCGCGCGCAGGATCCCCATGGGGTTGTCGATCTGCACGCAGCTCAGCGCGAGCCCGCCGATCTCGCGGCCCTGCGCGGTGTTGGCGATCTGCGGCGTGACGGGCATCGGGCTACTGGCTGAACTTGCCGGACTGGAAGACGTGTCCGAGGAGCTGATCGACCCTCGCGATCGCCTCCTGCGCCGGCTGGGTCCCGATCGCGCTGAGGGCGGCCTTGATCTCGTTGAGCGCCTTGAGCTGGCTGAAGAGCTGGATGTCCGAGAGCGGCCGATCGCCGGTCAAGAGCTCGCGGATGCGGTTGATCTCGGCGATCAGCGCCTCCATCCCGACGTCGGCGGCGCCGAAGCGGCGCGACTCAGGGTGCTCGCGGTAGTGCACCTCGAGCACGGGGCCCACGATGCCGTCGAGGATCTCCGCCTGATCGAGGTTGTTCCAGATGTGGCGGAGGATGAAGAAGTCGCTGTTGTCGGGCGCCGCGCGGCCATCGAGCATCGCGCTCGCGGCGAAGAGCTTGAGCAGCTTGATCGCGCGCCGGTCGCTCATCGACACGCCCTCGGCGCGGATCTGGAAGACGAGCCCCTTGTAGGTGCTGAGGAAGTCCTCGGGGAAGCGCCGCATCCGCTCGGCGAACGGCGCCTTCAGATCGTGCAGCGCCTGGCTCGAGAGGACGGGCTCCATGCGCGCGTAGTCGCCGGTGATCTTGCTGACCTCGTGCATGAGCCCGCGCTGGAGGAGATCCTGGAAGTGGTAGCTGTCCAGGTTCTCGCTGCGCACGCGGAGCAGGAAGCGGTCGAACACCGCCATCAGGTCCTCGTCGTTCGGGACCTCGTTCGACGCGCCGAACGCGCTGATCAGCGGCGTGTTCCAGACGTGGCTGCCGACCGTGTACACGCGCTCGTTCAGCACCGAGAGGAGCGAGTTCAGGATCGCGCTGTTGGCCTTGAACACCTCGTCGAGGAAGACGATCTCCGCCTGCGGGAGCATCCCCTCCATGCGGCGCTGGTACGCGCCCGAGCGGAAGGCCTGGATGTCGATCGGCCCGAAGATCTCGTTCGGCTCGGTGAAGCGCGTCAGGAGGTACTCGAAGTACTTCGCGTCGACCAGCTTGGCGAAGAGCCGGATCAATGCGCTCTTGGCGGTGCCGGGCGGGCCGATGAGCACCATGTGCTCGCCCGCGATCGCCGCGATCATCATCAGCCGCACCGCCTCGGACTTCCCGAGGAAGCTGGCCTCGAGGGTGCGCGCGACGCTCTGCAGCCGGTGCAGGGTCTGGGAGGCTTGCGCGCTCACGAGCGGACCTCCCCTCGCGTCTCGCGCAGCGCGGCGAGCGAGGCTCTCGAGGCCGGCCTCTGGCACCGGCGCACGAGGGGCGCCACCTCGAGCCTCACCGCCGGCGGGAGCACGCTCGCCAGCCTCGCGCAGCGGTCCTGCACGTCGGCCCGGTCGGTGTCGTCGAACGCGCGGATCTCATCGAGCATCGTGTCGTCCTCGAAGAAGGCAGGGAGCACCGCCGCGTAGCGGGCGGTGTCGGGATCGGTGAGGTCGAGGCCTTGGGGCAGGTTCGGCCCGGGAACGTCGAGCGTGGCGGTCATCTGGATCTCGAACGCGAGCGCGAGCGCATAGTAGAGGTGCGCGGGCGGCGCGTGGTGCAGCATCGGATCGGCGAGCGCGCGGCCGAGGCGCGGCGCCGCCTTCCACTCGCCGCGCTCGACGATCGCGCGCGCGATCCCGCCGCGGATGGAGTCGTCGCTCAGCACCGAGAGCGCCGCCAGCCCGAAGCGGAACTCCTGGCAGAGCTCGAGGCGCAGGAGCTCGGTGACCGGCGAGCGGCTCAGGAGATCGCGCAGGCGCCGGAACACGCCGAGCGAGGTGTGCTCGTCGACCTCGCCGAGGAGCGTCGTCACGTCGGTGAAGGTCTCGCTCTCCCGAAAGCGACCGAAGATCGGGCGGGAGAACACGCTGTCGTCCGCTTTGCGGCCGGTGAACCGGTAGGTGTAGGCCCAGCTCTTGGCCACCACGTCGCGCCGGCGCAGGGCGGGCAGAGGATCGAGCAGCGCGTGCCGCGCGAGCGCGTCGGCGCGGGTCGTGGGCGGGCCGATCGCGTCGACGATCTGATCGATCCAGGTCGCGATCTGGCCCATCGCACCGCGCGCGAACGCTCGATCGAGCATCGGATCGGTGAGCAGCACGAGGTTGTGCGCGGCCATCGCGATCAGGAGGAGATCGCGGCTCGGCCACGGGACCGTCGTGACCTTCGCGATCGACGAGGCGCCGCGGTGCAGGCGATCGAAGATGTCGGCGTCAGCCGCGGAGTCGCCGCTGTTCGCGTGCTGGAAGTAGCCGATGGCGCCGGGCGCGATCGCCTGATCGAGCAGGACGGTGCCTCCGGCGAGGAGCGGCGCGACAAAGTCCGTGATCAGCGCGTCGAAGCGCTGCTGCAGCTTCTCGGTGTCGCTCACGTCTCGTCGTCCGAGGAGCCGGGCGGAGCGCCCGGCGCGATGGGCTGGTCCTTGGCGGGCACGCCCCAGAGCGGGAAGCGGCGCACGTCGCCGTACTGCATCAGCGGCAGCGGCGGGTCGAAGCGATCGGGCGCGTCGGCGTGGACCGTGAGGCCGGCGACCTCGCGCAGGACCTGCCGCGAGATCGGGCCGAAGGCGGCGGAGGGGACCACCCGCGGCGGGCCGTCGCCGGGCTCGAAGAAGACGTAGCCGCCGTTGCGATCGGAGACGAGATCGACGAGGACCGGCGCCGCGACCGCGGGGACGAGCGTCATCCCGGCGGGCACGTAGATCCGCTCGGCGATCTCCGAGTAGAAGCGGCCCAGAGGCACGCCCTCGATGCCGCCGGGGTCGAGCAGGTAGACGCGATCCTCGGCGATGGCCATGCGCAGCGTCGAGAGAGTGCGCGGCGGGAGCGCATAGAGCATGCGCGCGAGCCAGGGGCGCTCTCCCTTCTCGACCACGGTGGCGACCACGTTGCGCCAGGGCGCCGTCGAGGTGTCGAGCCGGAGCGGCAGCTCGAAGCCGAGATCCGCGCTGCCGGCCTTGCCGTCGTGCACGTTCTGGATCTCGTCGAGCTCGAGCTTGTTGCGGACGAGCGAGCGCACCGGCGCGAAGGGCGGCGCCGGATCGACGACGATCACGTGGCCGTCGCCGCGAAAGAGCGTGAGCGCCTCGCCGGTGAAGAGGCTCTGGCAGCTCTCGAGCGCGATGGGGTGGCGATAGCCGAGCTCGACGGCGAAGGAGGCGCCGAGCGGCTCGAAGACGTGCACGCCCGGCAGCTCGCTCATCAGCTCGACGATCCGAGGCGGCGCCTCGTCGATGTCGAAGACGTAGAGGCGGCGCGTGGCGTCGTCGAACGCCGAGTCGCTCGGCCACTCGGCGAGCGAGGCCCGCGCCGCGACCTGCCATCGGAAGAGATAGCCGACCAGCGCGCCGCCGATGCCGATCTCCGCGGTGACGTAGAGGCGCGAGGGCGCGCGCCGCGCGGAGGGCGGCTCACGGGTCGGCTCGAGCTTCATCACGAGGTCGCGGAACGCGATCTCACGGTCGTACGCGTACGCCTGACGGAAGCTGTCGTGATAGAGGACGACGTCCGCGCGCTCGTCGAGGATCTCTTCGACGTCGTAGCCGAGGGGCGAGGCCGCGTCGCGGTACTTCACGAAGTGGCGCGCGGTGCCGGTGAACACGAGCCCGCCCGCGAGCTTGGCCACCGAGGCGACCCGGTCCATCCGGTAGCTCGACTCCGAGCCGCAGGAGAGCAGGATCTCTCGCGTCTTCAGCGGCGTGACGACCCGGCGGATGCTCAGCGTCGGCAGGAGCTCGTCGAGCGATCCTTCCTCACCGTACGCGCGCAGGAACGCCACGAGGCGGTCCAGCGAAGGGAAGAGCACCACCCCCTTCTGACCGAGCACTACCCCGCGGGCGTCCGGAGAGACGCCAGGGGTGCGAAACCGAGTCTGGTGCAGTGCCGCGCGCTCGAGCACGCGCCGGAAGGTAGCACGGCCGGACCGCGGATCATGGCCTCAGATCGCTGGCCTACCGGGCCGCCCCCGCGACCCGCCTCGATCGCAGCGTACGCAACTTTACTTGCGATGCTCTCCACGGATCGCTACGCCCCCGCGTCTCGTGAAGCCTCGATCGCGCCGCCTCGGTCCGCTGCTCGTCCTCGTGGCGATCGTGCTCGGTGCGCTGCTCTCGCTGGTGCTCCCCGCGGTCGTCCGTGAGCGCGTCGAGCAGGAGCTCGCTCGGAGCGGCTTCCCCGACGCGCGCTTCGAGGTGAAGAAGGTCGGCCTCCGTGGTGTGACCCTCGCCGACGTGGCGCTCGCGCCGGACCTCGCGATCGAAGAGATCGCGATCGAGCTCGATCTCCTGTCGCTCCAGCCGGAGGCGATGACGCTGAAGGGCGCGCGCGTCAGCGGCGAGCTCTCCTCGCTCGGCGAGAGCTCGGCGGTCCGCTTGCTCGCGCGGCAGGGCGGCCCGCGAGGCGCGGCGCCCGCGTCGATCCGCCTCGAGCGAGCGAGCGCGGTGATCACCACGCCGGAGGGCCCGATCCGGGTCGACGTCGCCGGCGAAGTGCGCCCGGCCGAGGGTCGCGCCCGCCTCTCGGTGCGCTCCCCGCTCGGCGAGCACCAGCTCGTCGTGCGCTCCCGAGAGGCGGAGGG
>JAEZBP010000120.1 GCA_023427125.1 Pseudomonadota bacterium
GCAGCGCCGGGATCCAGCGCTCCGGCTGGTGTGCGACCGCGACGATGTCGCGATCGGCGGAGACCCGGCTCCACAGGCGCGCGAGCGTCGCGTCGCCCGCGGCCGAGGGCGCGTCGCCGGCCGCCACGCGGATCGCGCGCGCGACCATCGGTCGATCCCCGGCCACCACTCCATCGCTCCCGAGGAAGGCCGCGTGCGACGCGCCCGACGACGAGGCGATGGCCGGGATCCCCTCGACCTCCACGCGCTGCATCGCCCCGCGGCCCGAGACCACCGCGCCGACGCAGTCGATCAGGCGCTGGCGGTTCTCGCTCCCGCGCGCCACCTCGCCGCTCGCGACGAAGCCGACCTCGCCGAAGGGGCGCTCGCGAGAGCCAGCTACGAAGACGAACGCCTCGTCGACCTGCTCGAGCGGATCGTAGCCGCACGCGCGCTGGACACCGCGGACGCCGCCCTCCCCGCGGTCCTCCTCGAGGAGCGCTCGAAAGGCGTGCGACGCGGTGACCGCGGCGACGTCCACCCGCATCACGATGCTCGAGCCGGCGGGCGCGGCCGCCAGCGCGCTCTCGGGGACCTCGGGCGCGCTCATCGACGCCATGCCCCACGCCACGAGCGCGGCGACGGCGCCCGCGACCAAGAGCCAACGGCTCGTCCTCCACAGCTCGCGCACGGCGGCGCATCCTAACGCGACTGCCGCGCGACGCGAATGCGCGGCGAGCGCTGTTGCCGAATCGACGTGCGCCCTCAGAACGCCGAGCGGAGCGGTACCACCCTCACCGGATGCCGGGGACGCGCCAGCAAGCCAAGCCTCAGGCCGCTTCGATCAGCTCGCAGCTCAGGCCGAGGTAGATGGCGCGCTGCGCCTCGTGCGCGCCGGCGGGGCCGCGCGCCTGCTCGCGCGCGACGATCCCCGCGGCCGTCGTGTGCCCGTCGACGCCCTCGGCGAGGATGCGCTCCCACTCCGTCGGGAGACGGAACGAGGAGAGGGGCGCCGCCGCCTTCGCGTTGTGACGCTGGACGTGGCGCAGGATCCGCCGCTGCACCGGGCGGAGCGCGGCCTCCATCTGCTGCGGATCGGGCTCGCGCGCGGCGTCGCGCAAGAGCTCGTGCTCGCTCGCCGGCAGGGGGAAGGTCTCCTCCTCGCAGCGCTCGCCGCGCACGTACGCCCACTGCCCGCGGCTCCAGCGGAACGCCTCGAGGTAGCGATCGCGCACCTGCTCCGAGACCGCGCGGAAGAGCTCCACCGGACGCAGCACGCCGAGCCCGACGAGCGCGTCGCCGAGCCGCCCGTCGTAGCGAGGCAGGAGCGCGAGCGCCATCTCGAGCTCCATGCGAAGGAGCGTCCCCTTCTGCACGAGCCACTCCCCGAGCAGCTCGTTCTCCATGTTGGACGCGACGAAGTCGGGGCGCCCCTCGACGTAGAAGATGCGCTTCTGCCGGGTGCCGTCCCAGAGGTAGAGCACGCCGGTCTCGCGGCGCGCGGTGAGCTGGTACGCGGTCGGCAAGAGGCGCCCGCCGTAGAGCACGCCGCGGCGGCTCGCGTTCGAGGGCGGGCCGCCCGGGCCCCACTGCAGCGCCTTCGAGCCGAGGTAGCGCTGCAGCTCGGGCATCCGCCCCGCCGACTCGAAGTCGCCGCGGTCCTTGCGCACCTTGGTGCCCGGGCCGAGCTCGCCGGTGACGATGCGGCGCACCATCTCCGAGAACGGGACCGGGCCCTCCATGCGCCCGTCCGCGAGGCGCAGCTCGTAGGTCGCCGGCGGATCGAGCGCGAGCCGATCGAGCAGCTGCTTGGTGTTCGAGGGGGCCGGCTGCGCCTCGTCGAGCTCCACGAGGAACGTCGGCCTCGCCCCCGCCTCCTGGGCCTCGGCGTCGAGCTCGGTCTTCGGGACCAGATCGAGGCGCTCGAGCAGGCGCGCGAGCTCCTGCGCCCCGCGCCCGAGCTCGCCTCGGCGCGCCATCATCTCGCGCAGCGCGCCCTCGAGCGCGCGCGCGGTCGGGCGCTCGTCCGGATCGCGGCTCAGCCCCCACGAGAGGAGCCGCATCACGTCCTGCGGGAGGTGCCCGCCGGCGCGATGGAGCACCGCGAGATCGGCGTTGCGGATCTGCAGCAGCACGTCGAGGGCGGCGCCCATCCCGAAGAGCGGCTCGGCGACGAGCAGCTCCGCGAGCACGACCGAGAGGGTGAAGACGTCGCTCCGCGCGTCGACCGGATCGCCGACCACCTGCTCGGGCGACATGTAGCCGAGCTTGCCTCGGATGTGGCCGTCGTCGGTGCGCTGCACCGTCGTGCGGCAGCGCGCGATGCCGAAGTCGGTGAGCTTCACGTGGCCCTGCCGGTTGAGCAGGAGGTTCGCCGGGCTCACGTCGCGGTGGACGAGGTTGAGGGGCTTGCCGTGCTCCTCGCGCAGCGTGTGCGCATACGCGAGCGCGCTCGCCGCCTCGTAGGCGACGTGGAGCGCGGGGCCGAGCGGCACCGTCTCCCGATGGCTCGCGACGGTGCGCAAGAGACGCCCCACCGTCGTCCCCTCCACCATCTCCATCGCCATGAAGAGCGCGCCGCCGTGCTCGCCGAAGTCGAAGACCTGCACGATGTTCGGGTGCTCGAGCCGCGCGGCGAGGCGGGCCTCGTCGATGAACATCCCGACGAACTCGGGGTCGCGCGCGTGCTGCGGCAGGATGCGCTTGAGCGCCAGCCGCTTCTCGAAGCCGTGCGGCCCGAGCCGGCACGCGACAAACACCTCCGCCATGCCACCTGCCGCGAGGCGGCGCTCGATGCGATACGGACCGAGCGACTGATGGAGCATGGAGACCTACCGAGCCGTAGGGCTCGGGAAGGTCCAGTCTAGATCGACATTCCGAGAACCAAAAGGGTCGAGAGGGTGTGTTGCGCGCCCGCCACACGTTCTCGATCGGTCGACGCGCGAAAGCTCCGCGACGGCGAGGCCTTCGCGTGTATCCTCTGCCGGTCGCTTCCTTGCCGACTCAAGAGGCTGATGTCGATGGCCACCGCACGCTCTGGATCGCGCACCCCGAAGGACACTTATCTCGGCCGCGTCGTGGCCGGTCGCTATCGCCTCGAGGCGCTCCTCGGCGAGGGCGGAATGGGCGTCGTCTATCGCGCCCGCCACGTGCTGATCGACCGCGTGGTGGCGCTCAAGCTGATCCGCCCCGATCTGCGTGGCGAGACGCACCTGCGCGCGTGGATGCTGCGAGAGGCCCGCGCGGCCAACCGCGTCGATCACGCGCACATCGTGGAGATCCACGACGTCGGCGAGACCGAGGAGGGCGAGCTCTACCTGGTGATGGAGTACCTGACCGGCTCCTCGCTCTCGAGCCAGGTCGCGAAGGGTCAGCTGCCGATCACGCAGGCGGTCGACATCCTCGAGCAGATGACGGCCGCGCTCGCGCGCGCTCACGATCTCGGCGTCGTCCACCGCGATCTGAAGAGCGACAACATCATGCTGACGGTGCGCGGAGGCCGGCGCGACTTCGTGAAGATCCTCGACTTCGGCCTCGCGGCGCTCGCGCGCGATCCGCGCCTCGCGCCGAAGGGCGCCGTCTTCGGCACCCCGGAGTACATGTCGCCCGAGCAGGCGCGCGGCGACGACGCGATCCCCGCGAGCGATCTCTACGCGCTCGGGATCCTCTTCTTCGAGATGACGACGGGCCAGCTCCCCTTCCGCTCGAGCGATCGCGAGACGCTGCTCGAGATGCAGCGCACGTCGTCGGCGCCGAGGCCGACGACGCTGCGCAACGATCTCCCCGAGGCGGCCGAGCGCATCATCCTGAAGCTCCTCGAGAAGGATCCGCGGCGTCGCTTCCGCGACGGCCATCACCTCTCCGAGGAGCTGAAGGCGCTGCAGCGCACCCTGCCCTCGACGACCTGGGAGGTGCAGCAGCAGGCCGAGCCGCCGCCCGCCGCGCCTCCCCCGCCGCCGGCGCCGACCCCCGGTGTCATCGAGTGGAGCCGCCGCGCCGCGTACTTCGCGCGGATGGTCGCCCGCGCCTACCCCAACGGGCGAGTGCCGGCCGAGGTGCAGCAGGCGGCCGATCAGATGTGGGAGCTCTCCGCGCGCGCGAGCCGGCTCGAGGGCGAGCTGTCGAGCCACCACAAGAAGCTCGAGGCGATCGAGCGGCGCGGGCGGGCCCTCCGCGCGGAGATCGGCCGCAAGGTGGAGGAGCTGGCGGAGGAGGAGTCGCGCACGCTGCGCGACGCCGGCGCCGAGCGGGGCCGCGTCGATCAGCTCGCGAGCGTGCTCGCCGAGGCGAACAAGCAGTGGGAGGCGGCGCACCAGCGCGCGCTGAGCGGGGGCACCAACGGCGATCTCTCGGCGATGCGGGCGCTCTTCGAGGAGGTCGGCGGCTGCCGCGCGCGCGCGCACACGCTCCAGGAGGTCATCGCCGATCAGCAGGCGCGCGTCGCGCAGAAGGAGAGCGTGGCCGCCGATCTGCGCCGGCAGATCGACGAGCTTCGCGCGCAGCTCCAGCGCTACAGCGACGCGCTCGAGAACGATCTGAGCGCCGGCCGCGATCGCATCGCGACGCGCGTGCGCGAGGCGCTCGGCTACGAGAAGGGCCTCGGCCAGAACTCGGAGATCCTCCTGACGCACCTGAAGGATCGGCCCGAGTGCGGCGAGCTGATCGAGGAGCTCCGCATCGCCGAGGCGAAGTTCAACCGCACGCCCGAGTCGAGCGAGGTCGTCCCCGCCGGCCCGCGTCCGGGCTGAGTTGGCTGTGCGCGCGCTTCGCGAGCGCGCGGGCCGAGCTACGCGGCACTGACCCGCTGGCCAGTCAGCCGGAACCGCTCCGCTCGGCGCTCCCCGAGCGCCGTGATCGTGCGGGCCCTTCCCTCGCGCCAGGACCGCGATAAGGTCCGCGCGCGCCACCATGCAGCTTGCCAACCTCTACAACCAGGCCGACCTCTACGACGCCGTCCGTCCGCTCGACGACGAGCTCGCCACCCTCATCGAGGACGAGCTCCGCGAGGTGAGCGCGCCGGGGCGCCTCTTCGATCCCGCGTGCGGCCCCGGGCGATGGCTCGCGCGCTTCGCCGCCGGTGGCTGGCGGGTCGCGGGCAACGATCTCTCGCCCGACATGCTGCGGCTGACGGCGAGCTGCGTGAGCGACTGCCTCGAGCTCACCCAGCGCGACATGCGCGCGCTCGCGTTCGCGCACGCGCCCTACGACGCCGGCGTCGAGCCGAGCAGCGTGGTGGCCGAGCTCGACGACGCCGCGTTCTTCGACCACCTGACGAGCGCGCGCGACCAGATCCGTCCGGGCGGGGCGTACCTCTGCGTGCTGCCGGTCGACGACGATCCGACGCTCGAGGTGCCCGAGGTGCAGTACCGGCGCGAGGCGCCGCTCGAGGGCGGCCGGCGCGCCAGCTGCGAGTACCGGGTGCTCGAGCGCCGCCCCCGCGAGACCTGGCGGATGCGCCGCGCGATCCGCGTGGAGGAGGCCGACGGAAGCGAGAGCACGCTCGTCGACGAGTACCTGCTCCACATGCGGCCGATCGAGGTCGTGCTCGCGATGGCCCAGCGCGCCGGCTTCGAGCCGGCCGCCATCCGCTGCGTCGACACCGGCGCCCTGCTCGCGCCCGGCCGCCCGTTCATCGGCGAGGCGCTCTTCGTCCTCCGCGTCCCGGCGTCGGCCTCGCCCAACACGACGCGGTGATCGAGCGCCTCGGAGCCAGCGCGCGCTCCCACTGCACGCCGCGAGGGTGCCTCGATGTCTCGAGCACGCGCCTCGAAGCGTGCGCGCGGTCCCGCGGTACGCCGCGAGCGCGCCTCGATGTCTCACTCGCGCGCCTGGGAGCGTTCGCGCGGTCCCGCGGTACGCCGCGCGCGCGCCTCTGGTAGTTCCGGAAATTCTGCTGCTCCCCGTTCCGGAAAATCTGCGGCTCCGGGAAGGAAGGAGCGCGGATGATGATGGCAGCGGTGATGCTAACGATCGGGGCAGTGGCGGCTGCGGTCGGAGGA